>WOUX01000223.1 GCA_009773075.1 bacterium
AGCTATTGAAAAGATAAAAAAAGATTTAGCCTCTCTGGGAGTATAAGAAGATTCAAATTCCATATAAAATCCACGTACCTCTATCTCCACGAGACAGGGGACTGGAAACTTGGCTCATCTATAGAAGTAGGTTATAGGCCTGTTTGACGAAGATTATAATTACCGGTTCACGAAGATTATAATTACCGCTTAGTATGATAGACTATCCCCTATGGAAGGGGGATAGTCAGATGACAACAAATGAACAGGTAAAAAGGATGAGGATATTTATCATGAAGAAAGGAAACAATCAGGCAGTAGCGGCTGCAAAGGCAGGAATGGCAGAGAAGACCGGTAGGAAGTATCTAAAAGCAAGGTTATTACCCAGCCAGATGAAGAAGGAACGGTATTGGAGGACCCGGGAAGATGCTTTTAAAGAGGTCTGGGCTGAGATAGAGAAATTCTTAGATGGTCAACCTGGGCTGAAGGCATTGACACTATTTAATTATCTTTTACGGGAGTATCCTGGCAAATTTAAGGAAGGGCAATTGAGGACCTTACAATATAGGGTCAGAGATTGGAAGGCGTTAAGTAAAAACAAGGAAGTAATGTTCCCACAAGTGATAAAACCAGGAGTTCAGTCGCAGTCCGACTGGACCTGTATGAATTCTCTTGGAATAACTATACTGGGAGTGCCGTTTGATCATCTTTTGTATCACTTTATATTAGCCTACTCAAACTGGGAGAATGGCGATATATGTTATTCTGAGGCCTTTGAATCACTATCCAAAGGCTTTCAGGATTCTTTATTTGAGCTTCAAGCTATCCCGGAAGATCACAGGACCGATAATCTTTCAGCGGCCACACGTAAGATAGATCAGAATGGCCGGGACTTTACTGAGAGATATAAGGCATTAATGAAACATTATGGTATACGGCCTAGTAAAAATAACCCTGGGCAAGCTCATGAGAATGGAGATGTTGAGCAGTCTCATTATAGGATTAAGGACGCTGTAGACCAGGCTCTTATGATAAGAGGCAGTCGTGATTTTGATAGTATAGAGTCCTACTGGATATTTTTAAAAGAAGTGTTCAAGCGCCGCAATGAGCCAAGGATGGAGAAATTGCGAGAAGAGCTGGCAGTTATGAGGCCTTTAACCGTTCCCCGGCTTGAGTATTACACAGAGTTTCCGAAGGTTTCTGTAAGCCGTAACAGTCTCATAACTGTAGGCAAGAATGTATATTCAGTTAAATCCAGCTTCATAGGGCATTATCTAAAAGTAAGGGTATATCCCGACTATTTAGAGCTCTGGTTTGGAGACAGGGTTGTGGATAAGATAGAACGGATTAAAGGAGAATCCAAACACAAGGTTAACTACCGTCATATCATCTCAAGCCTGGTCAAAAAGCCTGGGGCGTTTAAAAACTACCGTTATAAAGAAGACCTATTCCCTACTGTAGCTTTCAGGCGGGCTTATGACTGGCTGGTAGACCACAGTGAGAGAGCTGATAAAGAATATGTCAATATCTTATATCTGGCAGCGCAGAATATGGAGGTAGAGGTAGAAAATATCTTGATTGACTTTCTAAAAGCCGGGGAAAAGATCTCATCCAAGGCCGTAGAGAGAATGCTCTCCGAAAAAAAAGAAGATGGTCAACCCGAGATATTCATTAAAGAACCTCTGTTATCTGAATATAACGAGCTTCTTTTGGAGGCAGCGGTATGAAAGAGACTGAATCATTAAAGCTGTTACTCAAGGAGTTAAAATTAAAAGCAATTGCAGAAAGCTTTGAGGAGTTATCCGGCAAAGCCCAGAAGGATAGATTTAGCCATGAGCAGTTCTTACATGATCTTTGCCAAATAGAAATAGCCGACAGGAGAAATAAAAAGATTGCGCGGCTTCTACAGGCCTCCAAGCTTCCCATGGATAAGACCTTTGCTACATTTGACCTTAATCGCATACCTAATGTATCCAAGGCGCTTATAGGGGCTTTATCCAAGGGGGATTTTATAGAAAGAAAAGAAAATCTCCTCGTATTCGGAAGCACGGGTGCCGGCAAGAGTCATTTAAGCTGCGCTATAGGCCATGAACTTGTTAATGAAGTATATTCTGTGTTATATATGGACACCTGTGAGATAGTACAGAAACTTCTGGCGGCGAAAAAAGATTATAGCTTGCCTGAGGAATTCAAAAAGCTGGATAAAATCCGCTGCATTATCCTTGATGATATTGGCTATGTTAAACAAAGCAGGGAAGAAATGGATGTGCTGTTCAACCTGCTTGCCCGGAGATACGAAAGGTCAAGCGTGGTGATTACCACTAACCTTGCCTTTAGTAAATGGGATCAGATATTCCAGGATCCTATGACTACCGCAGCAGCTGTTGATAGATTAGTTCATCATTCTACTATCATGGAACTTAATGTTGAAAGTTACAGGATGCAGGAGGCAAAGAAAAGGGTTCAAAAAGAAAGAGGTAAGGCTAAAAAATGAGAATCTGGCATAAAAGTGATTTCTGGTCGTCAAAATCCTCTTTTAAATGGCTTGTATTGGACGATCTCGACCTGAGCCATACCAAACTATGGGCCAATTTGTGCTTGCTAATAAAAAATGACGTGGTAGAATAAAAAATATAAAGGAAACGATTATGTGGAAGGACTTAGATCTGGAGCAAATGGCACGGGAAGAAAATGCCTATGCCGGCCTTCGTCCGCCAGAGGAAGTAGAAGAGACCGTGGTAATGGTTCGTCTGGAATTGTATAATCGAGGACTACCGTGTGGTCCCAAGGCCCTCCGCAAGAGACTTGATGAGCACTTCGTGCTCAGGCCGCTGCCTTCCGAACGAACCATCGCACGTATTTTAGCTCGCAATGGCCTGACTCACGGACGAACTGGCTGGTATGAAGGTGACGAGTCAGAGGATATGCCGGTTAAGAAGGGAGGTAAAATTTCCGGTAATTTTAATTTACATTAGGCGGTAATTATAATTTTCGTTCATCATTCCTCTGGGGCATAGCCAATTACACCATTTTCTGCCCTTTAAAATCCCCATACCT
>WOUX01000224.1 GCA_009773075.1 bacterium
CGGACCACAGGGCAGTAGGCTTTACAACATCCGATGCTGTAGTTGCCTCTAGAGATCATCTCTTCCTGCCTGCACAGACGTATGCGGGGTTTGATGCCCATTCTCCCCGTGAAATCCACTTTACGTTTCCAGAAAACCCCGACCTTTTTGTTGATATTGCAGAGACCCTGGATAAAAAATTGGAGGCTATAGAACAGCACAAGAGTCAGATTGAGATTCACCCAAATTGGAAGGAAAGGATGATAGGGATGGCTATAGAGTTTGGTAAAAAGGCTAACCTTCAATACGCGGAAATTTTTAAGAAGGTGGTGCTGTAACAGGCATTCATTAAATTCTTAATGTCCCTATGAGACTTTTTATATCACCTATTCTGTGATCTCTCATGTATTTTTCAATACCTGAAAGGATGTCTACAGTAGCCTTAGGATTAACGAAGTTTGCTGTTCCTACCTGGATAGCTGAAGCACCGGCAATAATAAACTCCAGTGCATCATCGGAATTCATTATTCCTCCGATGCCGATTACAGGAATTTCCGTAACCCTTGCCACTTCCCACACCATTCTCAAAGCGATGGGTTTTATTGCAGGGCCTGATAGCCCGCCCGTTATATTAGCCAATTTAGGGGTTTTTGTTTCGATGTTTATCGCCATCCCCCTTATAGTATTGATTAAAGATATGGCATCTGCGCCAGCGTCCTGAACGCTTCTGGCAATCTCTGCTATATCAGTCACATTAGGAGAAAGCTTTACGATCAATGGAAGTTTGGTTGATTGCCGCACAAAATTTACTACCTCGAAGGCCATATGGGGATCAGTTCCAAAGATCATTCCCCCTTCTTTAACATTCGGGCAGGAGATGTTGATCTCTAAGCCTGAAATACCATGAATGTCATCCAGCTTATTCGCCACATCACCGTACTCTTCTATGCTGCTACCAAAGATGTTTGCGATTATCGTGGCACCGCTGTCTATCAAATAGGGGAGCTTTTCTTCAATAAAACGGTCTGCCCCAATATTCTCTAAACCGATGGAGTTTAGCATTCCACCTGTTGTCTCAACGATTCGGGGAAGCGGGTTACCGGTTCTTGGTTTTAATGAAATACCTTTTACTACAATCGCCCCCAGTTTATCTAAGCCCACATAAGGGGCATACTCTTCACCATAACCAAAGGTGCCCGAGGCAGTCATTACCGGATTTTTTAACTGAATCCCACCAATATTTACAGATAAATCAAGGGGACTGTGGTTCATAAAAATTCTTTACTCCCAGATTATCTCGTTACTGTCAAATACAGGACCATCTTTGCAGACTTTTTTATAAACATCCCCGCCAGCCTTTGTCCTAACTACACACCCCAAACAAGCACCCACAGCACAGGCCATTCTCGACTCCAGGGAGATCTGGCATGATATGCCCTTTTCGGCAATTATCTTTGATACCTCTTTTAACATAGTGTCTGGGCCGCATGCAAAGCAATGGGTAGAAGAACCTGGACTATAATCTCTGGACTCAAGATAATCCAACAATAGATCAACAACTAATCCTCGATGCTCCAGACTCCCGTCTTCTGTAGCTACTCTAACCTCCACACCTAATCTTTCAAACTCTTCCACACATAAAACGTCGTCCCTTCCTTTTCCACCCAGGAGGAGAATAAGGGATTTAAGCCTTGAACACTGTGAAATTATTCTCTCTGCCAGGCTAAGAAGGGGGGCTACTCCGATCCCCCCCCCAACCAAGACTGCTGTTCTAATATTGCTATCTATTCTATATCCATTGCCCACTGGGCCCAAAAGATCAATATCATTATACTCCTTCATCTTAGACATTATCTCTGTCCCTTTACCCACTATCTTATAGAGTATCTCTACCTGAGAATAGCTGCCTGTATTTGCTCTTTGAATCCGGTGTATTACAAAAGGACGCCGTAAGAGAGGGTCCAACTGGTTGCTGACTCTTATCATAATGAATTGACCGGGAACTGCTATGGAGGCTATCTCCGGACAGTCTATCCCCATCTTATAATAAGTTGGGGACACCTCTATATTAAAGAGAATTTTTGATAACACCTGGTACATTTATCGTCTCATTCGGAGAATGGGAGAGAAACCCTCGCTTTTAGGCGAAGACTTCAGTTCGATGTTATGCGGATGATACAGGTACAAAGTTGTAAAGGCACATAGGCACAAAGAACAGGCTAATAGTCTGTAGCCTATAGGCTATTAGGCTAGAAAAATTTGTGCCTATGTCACTCTGTGCCTTTATACCTCAAGCCGTTAGCTTTGAGTACATCACAATAGCATCTTCATAGTTGTCTGAGTAATATCGGCGTCGTACCCCCATGGCTTCAAAAGCGAATTTTTTATATAATGATATCGCAGGAAGATTTGATTTGCGGACCTCTAAAGTTGCAACTTCTGCCCCCACACGCGTAGAAAAATTAATGCCAAAAATAAGGAGACTGGTTGCAATTCCATGACGGTGAAAATTGGGGTGGGTAGCAAGATTTAAAATGTGAACTTCATTAGTTACCACCCAAAGACAGATATAACCAACTATTCTCTTCTTGTGGGAAGTGGGTTTTTTGGCAACAAAAACCTTTGACCACTCAATAGCCAGCTCTTGTTCAAAGGCATCTCTGGTCCAAGGGGATTTGAAGCATAGATTTTCAATATCCAAAACCTCGTCAATATCTTCACCCTCCATCTCTACTATCTCTAAGTCTGTTACCTGAAGAGGTTTTCTCTGAAGATCTTGGGAAGTTGAATCCATAGGTGTAGTTGATATCTTGAAATTGTTACTACTCAGGTTGTTTAGGCTGTAGGCTGTTAGTCACTGCGCCCTGTCAGGTTTGTTTAGACTGTAGAGTGAAGACTGTTAATCACCTCCTACAGGCTAACTGCCTACAGCCTATCCACCTGAGCAGTTACTGCTAAGCAACCTTTTTGTTCATAATTTCGCTGGCCAAATTAATGTTCTTCTGGCCAAAAGATTTCAGCTGCATAGCCAATTCGTTTAATGTTTTATCTTCTCG
>WOUX01000225.1 GCA_009773075.1 bacterium
AATCAGCCAATTCTCATTCAAGACGGCCTTTTAAAGATGGCTCGAGCAGGACAGTATACGAAGGACTGTGTACGTGTGGTACTGGATATAGAGAGTATTAAAAACTATAAGATCCTTCCTCTGGAGGACCCCTTTCGAATAGTCATTGATGTAATAGGCCAAGGCGCCACATCCAAAGAGGGGCATCTGAGGCAAGGGGATACTAAATCACTGTCTTTAAGTCGACAACTGGGCCTTGGTATTGGTAAGATCGTTATCGATCCGGGGCATGGAGGGCATGATTCAGGTGCAATCGGGCCTTCAGGGCTTAAAGAGAAGGATGTGGTTTTGAAGATTGCCAGGAAACTGGAAGGTATAATCAAAGTAGAGTTGGGTTGTGAAGTGGTCTTAACCAGGAAAGATGATAGATTCATTCCCCTGGAGGAGAGGACTGCTATTGCTAACACCCAGAAAGCAGACCTGTTTGTATCCATTCATGCCAATGCAAGCCCCAATAAAGATGCCTATGGTATTGAGACCTACTTTTTGAACTTTTCAGCGGACGAAGAGGCCATGAGGGTAGTAGCCAGAGAAAACGCTACATCCACCAAGAAGATGAGCGATCTTAGGGCCATATTACGGGACCTTATGTTGAACTCAAAGATCAATGAATCCAGTCTGCTGGCTGGACACATTCAGAAGTCTTTAACAGGGAAACTCAAAGCTGAATATTCAGATATTAGAGACAATGGAGTTAAGCAGGCTCCTTTCTACGTACTTATCGGTGCCGAAATGCCAAGTATCCTGGCGGAAGTTTCCTTTATCAGCAATAGAAGAGAAGAGGAGAGGCTTAAAGACAATGAGTACCTTGAGAAACTGGCATCTTCTATATTCACAGGCATCAGAGGATATATTGACGGAATAAAGGTTGCCGCATACTGATTTGCTCTGCCGGGAAAAGTCCATTGACATAGGACGACAAATTAAATTCAATAACTAGGAGAAATGGGTGAATAACATAGCAGCATTACTCAGTTATATTGTCCCTGGATATTTAGACAGGGCTTTAAAAGAAGGAGTAGGTGACATAGTTCTTAATGCTGGTCCCATGGTTCAGTTTGTTTTAATAATTTTACTATCCTTCTCTATAGTGTCCTGGGCCATAATCTTTTCAAAATTAAGATTGTTACGCCGAGCAGATCGAGAATCTAAAAAGTTTCTAGAGTTTTTTTGGAAGAACAAAAAACTCCTCACCATCTTTGGAGAATCAAAGAAGATTGAGGGCAGTCCAATTGCAGAAGTATTTCGAGCCGGGTATGTTGAATTGAGCAAACTGAATAAGGTTAAGTCTGATTCAGCAGGGAGAGGAAACCCCGGTGATGTTACCTCAATAAGTACGGAACTGGGGGGG
Organism: bacterium; assembly: GCA_009773075.1. GTDB lineage: Bacteria > Desulfobacterota > UBA8473 > UBA8473 > UBA8473 > UBA8473. The sequence goes on from WOUX01000225.1 coordinate 1,391, forward strand.
ATAGACAATATCAGCAGGGCATTGAACCAGGCCGTAACCTCTGAAACAAACAAGTTAGAGAGAGCACTTCCGTTTTTAGCGACCACTGGAAATACCTCTCCCTTCATAGGGCTCTTTGGAACGGTATGGGGTATAATGGATGCATTTAAGGGTATAGGGATTAAGGGGTCCGCCAGTTTAGCCGTTGTTGCACCAGGGATATCCGAGGCATTAATAGCTACAGCTGCAGGGTTAGCCGCTGCTATACCTGCCGTTGTGGCATACAATTATTATCTAAACAAAATCAGGATATTGACCTCGGATATGGAAAATTTTTCTTCGGAGTTTCTCAATATAATAGAGAGGCATCTCTTTAAAAAAATAGACTAAATGCTTTTCTAAAGCGGGAAGACCTATGAGTCCTCAAGCAAACGATAGACGATTCTTATCTGAAATAAACGTAACACCTTTGGTTGACGTGATGTTAGTGCTTTTGATAATCTTCATGGTCACTGCCCCGATGTTAGAACAGGGTATTGATGTGAACCTCCCTCAAGTTGCTGCAAAAGATATAACTGCTAAAGAGGAAAAAGTAGTTTTGACCATTACCAAAAAGGGGGAGATATCTATAAACGAACATCCTGTTGAATTGTCCAGATTAAAAGAAAATCTAGAAAAGATATATGAAAACAGAATCAGTAAAGAGATATTTCTAAGGGCTGACGAAACGGTACCTTATGGGGTTGTTGTGAAGACTATGTCTGAAATTAAGGAGGCGGGAATTGAAAAATTGGGTATGATTACCAAACCCATGGAATCTTCAATAGGGTTGGAGAAGATGATTATACCATCAATTCTTCTCCACTTGGCCATTATGGCCATTGTAATTGCGGCTCCAATCTTATATATTAAGAGAACATCTTCCCCCCGAATATATATGGTTAGCTTGGTCTCTGCCCCCTCAGAAAAGCCATTGGGATTGGGGGAACAACAGACAAACAAAGAGGTTGAGAGAATTGAACCTATTAAGAAGATTACGTCTACACCCATCAGAAAGATAGCTAAAGAAGTCCCTATTGCACCTCTCAAAAAGAGGGTTATAATAGAAGATGGCTTTGCCAAAAAGGTCTCCCCTGATGAAATAAAAGACAGAGAATCAACCAAGAAGATAGAGGAGGCTATAAGCAGGATAAAAAGGGAGGATAGAGACTCCAACAGGAAGATAGAGGAGGCTATAAGCAGGATAAAAAGGGAGTCCTCTGAGCAAGGAAATGTGACGGCTGAAACTAATGCCCCAAAAGGAGAAGGGGGCATTATAGCTTCAGGAATAAAGGGCCTGCGATTTAAAATCTATTACACTATAATCTGGGGCAAAATAAAGGAGGGTTGGGTACTTCCAGAAGGCCTTATAAAAAATAAAGAGGGGTTAGAGGCTGTTATATCTTTTAAGATTCTAAGACACGGGGAAATAAAGAATATTAGATTTGAAAAATCTTCAGGAAATTCTTATTTTGATAAATCTGTATTAAGGGCTGTAGAAAAGGCCAATCCTCTTCCATCCTTACCCGTAGAACACAGAGAGGATTACCTTGATATAGGGGTTAGGTTCCATTCATCTGAATTATAATCAACTGTCATTGGCTAAAGCCGAGGGCTTGAGGGTTCAAGGATGCAAGGGGTCAAGGAAGATTTTTTTAATGAAAAAAACAGGTTATATTTTTATTATATTTATATGTTTACTTTTCTTTAGTCCTGTCCTTTCTCATACAAAGACATACATTGATATAGATTCTCCTTCATTTAGAAGATTCCCGATAGCTATAACCTATTTCAAGGATATTAAAGGGAAAGATAACAAAGGAGACATATCAAAAGAGATATTTGAAGTATTGACTCAAGATCTGGAAATTTCTGGACTTTTCACTATTATAGATCCTTCCCTCTTCATAGAATCTCCTGTAGACTCTAAATCCGGCAATGATAATAAAATCAATTTTAGGGATTGGTCTGCAATTGGTGCTGAAGCTCTGGTGAAAGGCAGTTTTCGTTTTGATAATGGCAGTCTGGAGATAGAGACTAAACTGTATGACGTATTCCAATGCCGGTTTCTTCTGGGGAAGAGGTATGTGGGCAAGAGACAAGACCTAAGGAAGATGATACACAGGTTTTGCAATGAGATTTTACTGAGTTTTACCGGTGAGAAAGGGGTCTTTGATACAAAGATAGCCTTTGTTTCAGATGAATCGGGGTATAAAGAGATTTATGTTATTGACTTTGATGGGCATAACATGATAAAAATTACCAATCATAAATCTATTGCCCTTTCACCCACCTGGTCCCCTAATGGTAAAATGATTGCTTTTACGTCATACAAAGATGGGAATCCTGATCTCTATGTTAAAGACATTATTGCCAATAAAGAAGATAGAATTTCCCATTACAAAGGCTTGAATATAGCTCCTGCCTGGTTCCCGGATGGGAAAAAACTGGCAGTGACCTTGAGCTTAGAGGGAAATCCTGAAATATACGTGCTTGATAAAGATGGAAAGAGGCTCAAACGCCTGACAAATGATTGGGGGATAGATGTTTCTCCCACCTTGTCTCCAGATGGGAAAGAAATCGCCTTTGTCTCCGACCGATCAGGAAATCCAGATATTTACGTTATGAATTCTCAAGGGGAAAATGTGAAGAGGCTCACCTTCCAGACGAAATACAGTGCTTCTCCAAAATGGTCTCCAAAAGGAGACAAAATTGCATTTTCTTCTTTGGCAGAGGGACACTTTTATATATATACAATGAATCCCGATGGAACGGATGTTAGAAGACTTACATCAAACTCAGGGGATAATGAATACCCATCATGGTCCCCTAATGGGAGATTTTTAACCTTTACCTCTGCCAGAGGGGGAAATAAAAGGATATATATAATGAGGGCTGATGGAAGCGGGCAAAGACAGATTGGGGAATTCAAGGGGAACCAATTGAATCCGTGCTGGTCCCCTAGACTCCAGTGAGTGGTATAGTATAGATAGACTGAAGACTGAAGGCTTTTAAGGGTAAATCGCAAATACTCAGGAAGATAGATTGAAGGCGGAAGGCTTTTCGAGATGTTTATAGACTTCAGCCTAAACACCTGAGCAGTTACTTTAATTTAACAAAAGGAGGTAATGAAAAATGGTTAAAAGGTTGTCGGTTTATTTGTTGGTTTTTGGTTTAATAGTTTCCTTTTCCTTGTTTTTAAATGCCTGCTCAAAAAAGGCTCTGAGAGAAGGGATTGAGAAGAAAGAAGAATCAGCCAAGGTCGAGGAAAAAGTAAAGGAAGAGTTAAAGGGAGAACCAAAGGAAGAAACAAAGGTTTCCCAGCCTCTGAAATCAGAGGAGACCGATAAGGCAGCAACAGAGGCGCAACTGAGAGAAGAAGAGCTTAAGAAACAGAAAGAAAGAGAAGAGGCTGCCAGGAAAGAAGAGGCTGCTATTAAAGAAGAGGCTGCCAGGAAAGAAGAGGCTGCTATTAAAGAAGAGGCTGCCAAGAAAGAAGAGGCTGCCAAGAGAGAAGCAGCAGTTAGAGAAGAATTTGAGAATACGGATATTCACTTCGATTTTGACAAATTCTCCCTCACCAATCAAGCAAGAGAGATATTGGCAAAGAAGGTTTCTTGGCTTCAGGGTCATACTGATTTAAAAATCAAGATTGAGGGGTACTGTGATGAACGGGGGTCGAATGAGTATAACATGGCTTTGGGGGAGAGAAGAGCAAACAGTGCTATGGAGTACCTGGTCACTGCTGGAGTTGAGGCTTCCTCTCAGTTTATAGTTCACGGTTTAATTACAACAGCAGGCTTAAGCACGCTGTTTATATAAAGCTTGAAGCATTTTTGCCAACTGTTAACTGCAAACCGTAAACTGTGAACGGATACAAAATAGTTTCAGATTAAACTTTAGTGATGCCCTTTTAAGGCTTCCATTCCCCGAAGGGTCTTGGTTCATTTGTAAGGAGAGGGTCTTGGTTATTAATGCCTATAAATCCCTGTTATTTCCATTATGGAGGCCGATTTTATTTTTGATTTCGGTATCCCTTATATTCTTCTTGAATGGGTGCGCCTCTAAAAAGGATGTTGTTGGCATTCAATATGATTTAAGTAGCTTAAACGCGCAGATCTCTGGTTTAAGAAAGGATATAAAAAGGGATACTGAGCAGTCTCTTAACCTGCTGAAGAAAAATGAGGAAAAAATACGGGAAATTGAGGATAGAATTACAGGATTCAAAGGTAATATTAAAGAAATTGAGGATAGAATTACAAGGCTCGAAGGTAATATTAAGGAATCTATAAGTCCTGTGAGGAAGAATCAGGCTGATGCAAGCGCAAGGCTAGATAACTTACAGGTTCAGATTCGATCTTTGGGAGGAAAGATTGAAGAATACGGTTATCTTTTAGATAAACAAAACAGAGAAAATACCTCTTTAAAAAAGGGGTATGAATCTGAAACAAAGACCATTGAAGCAAAATTGTCTGGATTGGAGAAGCGTCTCCTTTTTCTGGAGGGATTTTTGGTCTCTGAAAGCGCTCCTTCTACTGGAGAAACTCCCTCTAAGGAGGAAACTTCCGAACAGAGTGAGGAGAAAGAGGCAACCGAAACCAAGAGACCAACCGGTGAGGAGTTGTACCAGAAGGCGTACAATGACTTTAAGAAAGGGGATATAAATACCGCTAGAACAGGGTTTCGAAAATATCTAAGGGTATTTCCCAATGACAACTATTCGGATAATGCTCAATACTGGATTGCGGAATCCTTCTTTATAGAAAAAAAGTACAGAGAGGCTATACTGGAATTTGAAGAGGTTTTAAGAAAATATCCCAAGGGCAACAAGGCCCCCAGTGCCCTATTAAAACAGGGTTTGGCCTTTTATAGATTGGGGGACAAAAACAGTGCCATGCTGTTATTCCAAAAGGTCATCAAGGATCATCCAGGCTCTAATGAGGCTAAGATAGCCAAGAAAGAGTTGGAGAAATTGAATTAAGGAGGTTCCGCGGTCAGCTGAATGCTTCCTGATTATCTTACATTCAACAACATAAAGATTCCAACCATCAAGAAGATAAAATTGGATATCCATGCAGAAACTATGGGTGGTAGAGTGCCATTGTGCCCTAAAGAAAGAGCAATTGACAGTATAACCCAATAACCAAAGCTTATTATTATGCTAATCCCAATCCCGCTAATGATTCCTCTCTCCCTTCTTGTTCTTAGGGCAAAGGGTATCCCAAAAAGCGGCATTATAATGCCCGCAAAAGGAAAAGCCAGCTTTGCATGCATATCAACCAGATATTTTGTAGCATCGTAGCCTTCGGCTTTAATCTTTTTAATATAGCCTTTAAGTTCAGTGTAACTCATCTCATCGGCACTCTTTTCTACAATCTTAAAGTCGTCAGGAGTCTCTGAGATAGGAATTATTTTTTCATGCCACGTTTCCATTCCGACTTCTCCTCCGTTATCAAAGTTTCTGGAACAAATGTCATAGAAATACCATCTCTTATTAATCCATCTGGCTGTATTTGCGTCTATACGCCTAATCAAATTGAAATCTTTGTCAAAATAGTAGATGGTTATACCTTGGAGGGTGTTTTTTTTGGGATCGAATATGTTGATATTATAGATGGAGCTGTTACTTCTGTACAGAATCCTGTTTTGTTTAAAAGAACCACGCGGATTCTTTTTTTCTAATCCTGTACTTTCAATATATTTGATCCTCTGGTTTGTATAGGGTAAAATAGACTCATTGCTTACCAGAGAACCAATACTGACCAGCATGGATATCCCTATGACAGGAACAATAATCCTATATATGCTTACCCCGCTTGTCATAATAGCTGTAATTTCGCTGTTTTTAGACAGTATCCCTAAGGTTATGACAGAGGAAAGCAGAGTGGCAACAGGGGCGACCTGAACCATTATAAGGGGAATCTTAAACATGAAAAATTCAATAGTTGTAGAGAGAGGGACCCCCTGCCTAATAAAGTCATTTATATTCTCAAGAACGTCAACTATAAGATAGATGACAACAAAAGCGCTCATGCTCAAAAGAAATATCTTTAAAAATTCTCTACCGATGTATCTGTTTAAGATGCTCAACTGCAGGCTCCCATCCATCCATACAACTGATAGCTGATAGCTGACAATTCTATCGTATAATATAAATCGAGTCTTGTAAATCGTTTTTTTCTCCCTGGTTTCCCCTTGCAATTTGGGCTTGCTGCTGGTATCCTTTAATTCGCAAGTTGTGAATCGTGAATCGGTTTTTTATTTATTTCCGGTTCACGGTTTTTATTAAGGGGGAGACGGTTATTTAATGTCATCAATTTGCATTAAACGCATAGTTCTTATAATACTGGACAGTGTTGGCATTGGTGAGCTGCCAGATGCTCTGGATTACGGTGATGTTGGAAGCAATACCCTTAAAAATATTGCTGAAGAATTGGGAGGATTGAATCTCCCAAATTTAGAGTCTAT
>WOUX01000226.1 GCA_009773075.1 bacterium
GAAATCTTATTAGAGAATTTCATTGACAAAATTAAAAGCAAACTATAAAATGTAAGGAAAAATAGAAAGGGAAGGAGAACTAAAAATGCCGGTCTCAGTCCTAACCAAAAAGGGGCAGACTACCATTCCAAAAGATATTCGGAATCTTTTGGGAATTAAACCCAATGATAAAATCCTCTATTTGATTGAAGGGGGGAAGGTCGTTTTAAGTCCCATTAAAGGAAATATTCTTGATCTCAGGGGCAGCTTAAATACAAAAGAGAAACCTATTGATTTTAAAAGGCTCAGAGAGGAAACCAAGAAAAAGGTTGCCCGAAATATCATTAAGGAGATGAAATGAGGTTTGTCGATACCAACGTATTCATTAGGTTCTTGACCAACGATATTCCCCAAAAAGCAGATGCATGCGAAAGAATCTTCAAAAAAGCAGTTGAAAAAAAGGAGATTATCTTTACTACTGATATGGTGATTGCTGAAATTGTCTGGGTTTTGGAATCATTTTATGAGTTGGAAAAGGAAGAAATTCAACCTAAGGTTGAAAAGATACTAAACACTCCTAATCTGGTTTGCCCTAATAAAGACCTGATCCTAAGAGCCCTTGCTCTATATAGGGAAAAGAACATTGATTATATAGATGCTTATAATGCACTGATCTTAAAAGAGAAAGGCGTAGACGAACTTTACTCCTATGATAAGGACTATGACAGAATCGACTGGCTTACAAGATTAGAACCATAGAATGGCATTTAATCTATCTCCATCTCTTCTTTCTCTTATGTCTCTGACAACCATTGCAATGGGATAAAGCATTCATTGAGGTTAAAATTGAATACCAGGGATTCCATTTTAATAGTTGATGATGAAAAAGAATTTCGAGAATCCATCAAAGTAAGGAAAATAGATTTCGAAGTGACCTTTATTTTTAATGAAGTCCAAGAAATGAAATAAGTTGCACTCATAAAACCTTTTCAGGAAACCCTTCTACCATACCCTTTCCAGTATTTTTCTCTCAGTTCTTTTTTCAAAACCTTTCCAACGGGATTTCTGGGCAGAGCATCAACAAACTCAACTGATTTTGGTTTCTTATAGCTTGCCATGTTTTTCTTGCAAAAATCGATAATCTCATCCTCTGAAACCTTCTTCCCCTCTTTAAGAACCACAAACGCCTTGACTGATTCACCCCACTTCTCGTCGGGAATCCCGATTACCGCTGCCTCCAGGATAGCTGTGTGAGTGTAGAGGACCTCTTCAACTTCCCTAGGATATATGTTCTCTCCGCCACTTATTATCATGTCCTTCCTTCTATCAACAATAAAGATGTAGCCTTTTTCATCCACTGTGCCCATATCGCCAGTATGCAACCACCCGTCTCTGATGGTCTCCGCTGTTTCTTTAGGTAGTTTCCAGTAACCCTTCATCACGCTGTCGCTCCTGACAATAATCTCACCTACCTCTCCATGTCTCACATCAACCCCCTCTCCGTCCACCACCCTTACCTCAACGTTGAATATCTCCTTGCCACAGGAAGCCAGCCTCCTTGCTTTCTCATCAGAACCGTCCAATACATGATCCTCAGGCCTGAGAAGGGTAACCCCGGGGCTCGCCTCTGTAATACCATAAGACTGATAAATGTCGCACTTAAAAGTCTCGATTGTCCTTCTAGCTAAGGTTACAGGCATGGGAGCAGCGCCATAAGCAAATATTCTCAAGCTACTGAAATCATAGTCTCTAGGGTGCTTTTCCATATGTTGCAGCAAAAAGTTGACCATGGCAGGGACGCCACCGGTTACAGTGACCCTCTCTTTCTCAATCGCCTCCAGGAAACGACCAGGATCGAATGAACTGTGTATGACCAGGGCGCCCCCTATGTAAAGGGTGATCAGGGCATACTCTGCAGCAGTATGAAAGAAAGGGAGACTGCTCAAAAAGACGTCGTTTTGGTCCAGTTTGAGGTCGATGATTCTGGACATGTACATTAAGATCAGATTCTTGTGGGTGAGCAGAACACCTTTGGGCCTCCCTGTGGTCCCGCTGGTATACATCTGCACAGCCACATCCTCATCCTCTATATCAACGTGGGGAGCATCTGTAGAATACTTCTCTATCATGTCTTCATACGCACCCATGTCTGACATAGACTTACCCAGGCAGAAAAAAGAATCAACGGTCTTGAGATTAGACCGAATGGACCTGACAATATCTACAAACTCTTCACCCATTATCAGCATCTTTACTTCTGCATCGTTTATTATAAACTCCAGTTCCCGCCCTGCTAATCTGCAGTTAAGCGGTGTAAGAACTGCCCCTATCTTCGGTATGGCAATATAAAGCTCGATGTACTGCGGACAGGGATGTTCCAGAAGCCCTACTTTATCTCCCTTTTCAATCCCCTTTGCTTTGAGCCCATTTGCCAGCCTCTTTACTCTATCATTGAGTTCTCTATAACTGCATCTCTTGTCCTTGAAAATAACAGCAGTCTTATCTGGAAAGAGCTTGGCATTTCTCCTAAGTATATCTCCCAGCAGCATTTTGGTTCCTCCTTTCTATTCGGGTTAAGTGATCCCCTGCTCCATTTTTCCCAGGTAAATGTCCTCCACCCTCCCATCTTGAAGCAGAGCCCTACTCTCCCCCTGAAGCACTACCTTACCATTGGATAAAACATAACCCTGGCTGCTTGCCCTCAGGGCTATCTCAGCATTTTGCTCGGCTAAGAGGATGACAACCCCTTGTTCATTTAGGGTGTTAAAGATATTAAAGATGTTTTGTATAATTAATGGAGACAGCCCCAAAGAAGGCTCATCCAGAAGCAATACACGCGGTTTTGCCATTAGGCCCCGGGCTATGGCGAGCATTTGCTGCTCACCACCAGAGAGAGTTCCAGCTAGCTGTTTGCTCCTCTTTTGCAATAGTGGAAAAAGTTGATAGATAAATTCCAGGCTTCTTCTCCTCTCCTTTTTCCCCCTGGATACATAACTGCCAAGGAGCAGATTTTCATATACACTCTCTGCAGTCGTCAGGCCTACTAAATTGATTCCGTTAAGGGTTATTGCACCCGAAAACGGTTTGAGTAAACCGCTTATAACCTTAAAGAAAGTGCTCTTACCACTGTTGTTAGTTCCTATTACGCACTTCGTTTCGCCTTCAGAGAGTTCTAAGGAAACCTCACTGAGTATCGTTATCGCGCCATAACCTGCACTCACTCTATCGACTTTAAGCACCTTATACCCCCTTGCCGATGTATGCCTCAATTACCTCTTTGTTGGCCATTACTTCCTGAGGAGGACCCTCAGCGATCTTTCTCCCAAAATTAATTGCTATTATCCGATTACACAATTCCCTGAGTAGTTCGAGCCGATGCTCCACTATTAAAAAAGTAACCCCCTCTTCGTTCAATTTTCTTATTAAAGATAAAATAGAC
>WOUX01000227.1:0-641 GCA_009773075.1 bacterium
CGAGGGTATTGGCCGTGCAGGGAGCGATGACCAGCAGGTCGGCGCTGTGCCCCAATCCCACGTGCAGGACGTGCGCCTCACCGCCCCACAATTCGGCGTCGGTGAAGGCCCTGCGTCCGGTTACGGATTGGTAGGTGAGCGGCGCGACGAATCTCTCCGCCGCGGGGGTGAGGATCACATCCACTTGTGCGCCTTCCTGCGTGAGCCTGGAGGCCAGCTCCGCGGTCTTATAGGCCGCAATGGAGCCGGTGACGCCCAGAAGGATGTGCTTGGAGGTGAAGATGGAAGACATACGGGTTGATTATATCAGGTGCGGTTATCGCTTACCGCGGGCCGCGCCCTGTATTTTTACCGGGCAATCCGGTTAACCCCTTCCCGCACCGCGTAAAGAGCGGCCTGGGTGCGATTCGCCAGATGAAACTTCTGCAAAATGCTGCTCACTTTTTTGGCGACCGTTCGTTCGTGAACGTGAAGCTGCGGGGCGGGAGGCTTTGAGGCAGGGAAAATTTGCTGATTACCCCCAGGAATATCCACAAGATGAACAAATGAATTTCTTATCATGTTTCCCTTTTGATGTTTCGGTGTGGATGAGAAAAATCATCCAGATCCCAAGCGTAATTACAATTATAAAGGCATTTAGA
>WOUX01000227.1:660-1103 GCA_009773075.1 bacterium
TGATTGGATTTCTCTCGGCCACATTATAACGCAGACAATTGGGACAGCGTAGCTGGCGCGCTAATTTACTCAATCCGATGAGAATTGAGTTAGATTTTTGTGGAGGTTTTTGTTTTGAAGAGGCTAAGATTTGGTAATATTTCGATTGATGAAGAAAATCGACAAGACCAAGTTCGGGGTCTGGTGTGGAGCTAGGTAGTTTGGTTTCGAAAAGAATATCGGATTGAGTTTGGGTTAGGGAATGTCCAGAAGGTGTCTTTATCTTAGGAGTTTCTATGGTTGCGCGGAGGAATTTACAATAGGCGAGAACGCGTTGATTTTGTGGGTTTAAGGTCAAGTATTTATAAAGGGTCTGGATACGCTCCTGGGGTGTTGGGAATGTATTGGCGTACCAAATCCAAGCTACTTCATTTAGTGGATCTTCTCTTGTGAACGCTTCAAGA
>WOUX01000227.1:1110-4106 GCA_009773075.1 bacterium
CTTTTTTTATCGCCAGATATGTAATAATTCAAAGCTAAACCGAGATGGTGTTTTGAGCATCCTTTATTCTCAAAATCTTGAAGCGAGGTCTCCGATTGAGAAGGTTCGGTAGCCAGTTGATCAAGTAACGACAACTGAACCGGAGATGATTCTGAGGATGTGATCGTAGATGCTTCGAGCAATTCGGGAGAGGTTGACAAGTCTAGAGGTCCGGGAGGATGTACTTCGGCAGCACAGTTGGGGCAGGTGTTGTAAGTAACGGCGATGGTGTTGGTGCAATTCGGGCAGGCGAATGTATTGCCGGGAAAGGTGCCATCTGCTATTGTTTTTTGTGTTTTGGCGAAGCTTCCTACGAGAGACTCACACAAGTATCTTATACGTTCATTTTCGGGATTTCGCTTGCGGAACTCATCCAAGGTTTTAATACGTTCCTGGATGGTGGAAGAGGTACTGGCATACCAGATCCAAGCCAACTCGTCGGTCGGATCTTCTTTAACGATAAGCTGGAGCAGTTCCCGTATGCCTTTTTTATCGCCGTTTTGGGCCATTTCAATGGCGATTTCAAGTAACTCGGAGGATATATATTTACTTGTGGGGTTAAAAGATGACGCGCCACTAGTCATAAAAGGATTGTATCTTATTTTATATTCTGAAGCAACATCCCATTAGAAGGCTCTTTGGGATTTGCCGTGATTCGTACACGGATTGCACGGAAATTCACGAAAAAAACCCTAAAAAATCCGTGTTTTTTTCGTGTTTATCCGTGTAATCCGTGTCCAAAAAGATTTAATCACGGCGATTCCCAATGAGCCCATTAGAAACGGAGTGCATTTTAAACTGACCCGTTTTCGTGTTCAAAGAATCTTATCCGCTTCAGTCAGGTCATCTTATCGAGGCATAACCAGATCGAGCAGGATATTATCCGGTCGTTTTTTCGACGCTTTTGAGAGCCTCAATCCCATCTTCTGTCTTGCCCAACCACTTCGATGTCTGATTGAAACAAGAGAATTGCTACAAACTCTTCACAGACTACATACATTTTTGTCTTCGACAATGAGCAAACAGGAATTATTTTAGGTCATCTTCCATCCCTCTGTAAAGTAACGGTGATTTTCGTTCCTTTCCCAGGGGTTGAAGTGATCATAAATGTTCCTCCAGCAAGAGAGGCTCGTTCTCGCATGTTTCTTATTCCCATACCTACATTACCAACATGCGTTATGTCGAAACCACACCCGAAATCCTCTATCTCGAGTATGACATTCGTGGCTATTTGTCTCAATCGAACGGTCACGGATTTGGCATGAGAATGTCTTAAGACATTGTTCAATGCCTCCTGGGTAATGTAATACAACATCACCTCTTTATTTAAGGGTAGGGAGCCGTTATAGTTTGTGATTAGTACTGCTTTGACATCCGAGCGACCTTCAACAGCCTCTAAACGAAGATGTAAAGCTGGAACAAGCCCTTCGTGTACGAGATCAACTGGTTGCAGCTCATGGAGGAACAGGCGCATCTCTTTTACCGCCAACCGTGCGGTTTCACCGATGTGAGAAAATAAATCGGCTTGACTCTCGAGGGATCTGGCCTCTAATCCAGCCTTTGCTGCCTCAGTCAAAGCAACTACTCCATATAGGTTTTGTGAGATGGAGTCATGTAGATCGCGCACCAATCGCTGCCGTTCTGCTAAGGCTATCACCGATTGGCGTTGACGGTTGCCCTGAATATAAGATCCAATTTCCTTTGATATTACGGCCATATTTATGATATCGTCCCTACGATAAACAACCCCTCCTTCTTGAAATAAACATATCACGCCTAGGATCCGATCTTCTAAATCCACCGGTGATATCAAAAGAGCTCTATGACTTATTTGTTGTATAACCCTAGAAAAGTGTGTGTTCGCGCTAATATCTGGAATGGATTGGGGTTCATGGAATTCTTGAATCCATGCTACTAGATTGTTTTTTACATTTGAAGAAGACAGAATATCCAATTCCTGGGTTGAAAGACCATAATGAGAGACTATTGACAGACTATGCTTATCAGATTCATCTCCATGTTCGTCCAAGAGAAAAATAACACCCGATTGGCTGTGGAATGAGTAGACTAATTGCTGAATAGATTCTGTTAAGAAATCCTCCAGATTTAGTGTCTGGCTGGCCGTGCTAGAAATCGCACGAAGTAGATTAAGTAATTTAGCATGTGCTTGATGCCGAGCTTCCTCTGCCATTTTGTGCTCAGTGATATCGCGCAAAACAAGAACTTGCCCAATAAAATGTCCTGACTGGTCGGTCAAAGGAGAATTGACAATGTTCAAATATCGCCAGCCCTCTCGATTTTTTACGCTCTTATTTATGACCAATTCCTTTATGCTTCTATCGCGCTTTATAACGTTTTGCCAGTCGCTCAGGATATTTTCAGCAGATTGGCCGTAGATCTTGTTGCGAGCTAAACCAATCAATACCTCTGCCGCAGGGTTAAAGTCAACAATACGATTTTGCATGTCCAATACGACCCATCCGTCTTTCATCTTTTCAACAACAATATCCCGTTCGACTGCACTGAATTCAAGTTGATAATAATGGAAGAGACCGTAAGTAAAAAATAAACCCGCGATAGAAAAAGCAATTGGCGTAAGGTCATAGTTATTAATAATTGTAAGACCAAAACGATTAATCATTTTGATCAAAATGGGCATGAACGCTCCTGCCAGGATCGTGCCGGATTGCAGTCTGTATTGTCCCGATTTGCGAAAGAATATTTGTATGAATAGAAATATTGCTATCAGCACAAGACTATTGGAATAGATCGCATCTATCCAAAACCATAAACTACCAGTCTGGATTGTTTCTATTGCATCCATCGCATATCCGGTGGAATATTTACTGCGCAGCTGGTCAGTCCAAAGCAGTATCTGAATAAATGCGGGTTCTACAGCCAATAGGCTTACGCTTAACCAGGTAAGCAAATGTCGGCGCTTTGTGTATTCGAGGGCG
>WOUX01000228.1 GCA_009773075.1 bacterium
GGTTTTAAATATGCTTGCCGGAGGAGCTGCTGTGAACGTCCTTGCAAGGCACGTGGGAGCTAAAGTGGTGGTTGTGGACATCGGTGTGGATCATGACTTTGAACCTGTCCAAGGGCTTGTTATCAATAAAATAGGCTATGGGACAAAGAATCTTTCCACAGGCCCTGCCATGACACATGATGAGGCTCTGCGGTCAATAAAAGTCGGTGTGGACCTGGCCGACGAGTATTCAAAAAAGGGAATGGATATTATCGGAACGGGAGAAATGGGGATAGGCAACACCACCCCTTCCAGTGCGATCCTTTCCGTATTGTCCGGTCTGTCCGCGAGAGAAGTGACAGGCAGGGGTACCGGCATTGATGACAGGGCACTCCAGAAAAAGGTGGATGTCATCGAGAGGGGGATCCGGTTAAACCGGCCGGACCCTCAAGACCCCATAGATGTCCTTGCCAAGGTGGGTGGTTTCGAGATTGGGGGCATAGCCGGTCTGATCATCGGGGGTGCCTTTCACCGAATACCGGTTGTGGTGGATGGTTTCATCTCCACGGCAGGGGCCATGATCGCCGTGGCGCTTTGGCCAACGATAGCTGAGTATCTATTTTACTCCCACCTCTCTTCCGAAGCCGGACATAAGCGGATGCTTGAGAGGCTCGGACATGAACCGATTCTCGATCTCGGTATGAGATTGGGGGAGGGAACTGGTGCGGCGATGGCCATCTCCGTGATTGAAGCTTCAGTCAAGGTCATGACTGAAATGGCAACCTTTGAATCCGCAGGGGTGGACAAGGATTTGTAATAATTTTTGACCCATCTAAGCTCGCTCCATTGAAAATTCACAAACTTGCCCTTCGGGCTCAAACATGTGAATTTTCTACATTACGCTCGCCAAGGTGGGTTCCCCAAAAAATCTAGCCCTGTACAGGATGGATAAAACAGGTATCAGATGGTAGGTTGACGACTATGAAATGCAAATCCTTGATGATCCAGGGGACAGCGTCACACGTAGGAAAGAGTGTGCTAGTTGCTGCATTCTGCAGGATACTCAGGCAGGATGGGTATAATGTGGCACCCTTCAAGGCCCAGAACATGGCGCTCAACTCTTTCATCACCAGGGACGGCAGAGAAATGGGAAGGGCGCAGGTCGTACAGGCGGAAGCTGCCGGTTTGGAGCCAGAGGTGGATATGAATCCTATCTTGATAAAGCCGAATACGGATATCGGGGCTCAGATAATAATTCATGGCAGGGTTTACAAAAATATGTCTGCCAGCCTGTATCATAGTTTCAAAAAAGATGCCCTTAGATTTGTCAGGGAGAGTTTCAGAAGGTTGAGTGGGGAATACGACTTTATAGTAATAGAAGGAGCGGGGTCTCCCGCGGAGATAAACCTGCGGGAAAACGATATTGCCAACATGGGAATGGCTGAAATCGCGGACTGCCCTGTGGTGCTGGCAGGGGACATAGACAGAGGAGGGGTATTTGCCTCTCTCATTGGCACCATGGAACTACTTACCGAAGAAGAGAGACAAAGGATTAAGGGTTTTATCATCAACAAGTTTAGGGGTGATATCTCCCTTCTGAAACCAGGGCTCGATTTTTTAGAAAAAAGAACGGGAATCCCTGTATTGGGTACCATACCCTATTTTAAAGACATTTATATCCAGGAGGAGGACAGCGTATCACTGGAAAGATTGATGGCTGCGAACAAGAACGGAAAGGTTGATATAGCGGTCATATATCTTCCCCATATCTCGAATTTTACAGATTTTGACCCATTTGAAAGAGAGCCTGATGTCAACCTCCGGTATGTTGGTCATGGTGAGGGTATTGGCGACGCAGATGTCATTATCATACCGGGAAGCAAAAACACCATTGATGACCTTAACTATCTGTATAATTGCGGCTATGCAGGGGAGATACTCAGGCACTATAAAAAGGGGGGATCGGTCGTCGGCGTCTGTGGAGGCTATCAGATGCTCGGTGAATACATTGCTGACCCTTATCGTGTTGAAACTTCTCTTGGCAAAATATCCGGAATGGGCCTTCTGCCTGTAAGGACAACGATAGAAAAAGAAAAGGTGACGTCTCAGGTGCGTGCCAATATCCATCCCTTAAACCGGTTTTTCAAAGATACAGGTGAACTAAAAGGCTATGAAATACACATGGGTCTAACAGGTTTCCAAGAGGAAAGCCACATGTTTGAAATTATCGAGAGAGACGGCTTTCCAATCTCGGTTCCGGATGGATTCATATCCGAAGATGGCAGAGTCTGGGGGACATATATCCACGGCATCTTTGACAATGACGGTTTCCGTGAGGAGTTTATAAGACGGATAAAAGCGGCAAAAGGTCTTCCCGTCACTGCAAGAAGCGAATCAGAAGCAGATGCTTCTTTCAACTTCCAGGAGTTTAAAGAGACACAATACGACAGGCTGGCAGCGCTTGTCAGAAGAAATGTCAATATGGAGACCTTTTACAGGATTGCAGGTCTGAGATGAAAGGTAACGTTACCAAACCCCCAGAAGAAAAGAGATGAGTCTTTTGAACAGTAAAACTCTGAGTAATGGCGCTTCTTCAATAGGATTGGAGAGGACGATTATACCATCAATTCTTCTCCACCTGGCCATTATAGCCCTTGTAATTGCTGCTCCAACATTATACATCAAGAGAACCTCTTGCCCCCAGATATATATGGTTAGTTTGGTCTCGGCTCTATCAGAGAAGCCCTTGGGGTTAGGAGAAGAACAGATAAACAAAGAGATTGGGAAAATTGAGCCTATTAACCCTATCAAGAATCCCCAAAAGGTGGTTAAAGTCGAAAACAAAAAGATTGCAGTCCCCAAACCTGAAACTAAATCAAAACCCGAACCTGAACCTGAAACTAAATCAAAACCTGAGACTGAACCTAAAGCTGATCCCAAACCCGGCCTTGTTTGGAGCCTCTCCGAACCTGAGGAGAGAATAAAAACGGGGCATTCAGGGTTCCCAGAGCAA
>WOUX01000229.1 GCA_009773075.1 bacterium
AGCGAGAATCTTAGGCGTAGCAGATGTTATTGATGCTATTTCCTCTCACCGGCCTTATCGACCGGCTTTCGGTATAGATAAGGCATTAGAGGAAATTTTACAGAATAGGGGCATCCTTTATGATCCTATAGTGGTGGATGTTTGTGTTAAGCTTTTTACCGAGAAAGGGTTTAAACTCGAGTGAGAGATGAAGGCATCGGTTTTACCTAACATCGTAGAAAAACATTCGAATCATTATGTTGTTTACCCCTTCCAGCCTTCGTATGATTTCTACACAAGTTGGAATTTTGTGGGATGATTTTATTAATAAATCCCCCATTGAGGAACCCGGACACTCTGTTATATGAATTATCCCCCACGGGAAGCAGGACAGAATCATGACAGAATTTGATAAAACCCGATGGTCAGCAAAGGACTTTGCCTATGAGTATCTTGAGACGGCAGACATCCGAATCTTAGAGCGGAGAAGACTGCTGGAAGTATTGAAATCGTTCTATAGGTATTTCCTGGGGGACAAGCAACAAAATACAGTCTTGGACATGGGATGTGGAGATGGCATCCTAATTCATGAGCTTCTAAAAATCGACGATTCTATATCAGCCACGTTGATTGACGGCTCAGAGGATATGCTGAACAAAGCCAGAGAAAGGCTAGCCGGCTTTAAGAATATCCACTTCATTAAAGCAAGTTTTCAGGAGCTATTATACAAAGACATTCCACTTCCAGATTTCGGCTTTGTAGTTTCATCCCTTGCCATTCACCATCTGGCAATGAATGAGAAGAAATCCATCTTTAATTACATTTATTCCCACTTAAGAGAAGGGGGCTATTTTGTAAACACAGATGTTATCCTCTCACCGACAGAAGCCCTTGAGAAATGGTATCTGGAATTATGGAAGGAATGGATAATCGAGAAACAGACTGTGTTGAAATTAGAAAGCAAGTATGAGGACATTATCAGTAAGCATACAGAAAAGGAGCATCATAGTAAGCTCGACATACTAACCGATCAATTGAATGGCTTGAAAGATGTAGGATTCAAAGATGTAGACTGTTTCTATAAATATGGAATATTTGCAATGTATGGCGGCAGGAAGTAATAAATGGGATACTTCTTCAAAACTCTCGGTAGGTTTCAAAGAATCTATTGGATCAAATCCTGAAAGGAAACGAGGATAGTTTATAGGGTGGTATAGGCAATCACTTAATAAGGCACTTTATTAAAAAGGAGGCGGAAGAATGGATGAAAGAGATGTTTACATGGCTAAGGAGGCAGTGCAGTCTGCAATGAAGAAAGGCCCTATGAGGGTGGCAGTGATTATTGGAGCGATTCTATTGTTTTTATTGATTTTAAGGCCATGGGTCCAGATTGGGGCAGGTGAAAGAGGGATTGTCCTTAATTTCGGTGCTGTTCAAAAGGCTGCACTTAAAGAAGGGTTGCATTTCAGGGTACCTATAATGCAGGAGATTGTCGCGATGGATGTCAAGGTTCAGAAATCTTTAACAAATGCCGCTGCTTCATCGTCTGACCTTCAGGAAGTAAGTTCAGAGGTTGCGCTTAACTATCATATAGTTCCAGACAAGGCAAATATTGTATATCAGTCCATCGGCATACACTTTAAAGAGCGAATCATAGACCCTGCAGTGCAGGAGGTGGTAAAGGCTGTAACAGCCAAGTATTCAGCAGAAGAGCTTATCACAAAAAGACCAGCAGTAAGCGAGGCAATGAGAGCAAACCTTGCTGAAAGACTTTTGGTGCACAACATAGCAGTTGATGCATTTTCTATCGTAGGTTTCAGCTTCTCCAAGATATTTATGGAGGCCATTGAGTCAAAGCAGACAGCAGAACAGCTTGCACTCAAGGCAAAGAGAGACCTGGATAGGATAAAAATTGAAGCAGAACAGAAGATTACAGCAGCCAGGGCAGAGGCAGAGTCCTTGAGGCTGCAGAGAGCGAATATTTCAACAGATCTTATAGAGCTTAGAAAGATAGAGGCCAATCTCAAGGCTATAGATAAATGGAATGGGATACTCCCACAGGTTACCGGCGGTGGGGCTGTGCCATTTATCGGGGTAGGTGAAACACAGAAGAGTAGCATAAAAAGGTAGAAAACCCCATTGTTCAGATATATCTATACAAGGAACAACCGTGAGAGTTAGCAGACTCCCTTCGTGGTTCAAAAAGGATATTTCCCGAGGAAAAGGTTTATTTAAGGTTAAGGAGACACTCTTGGAACTGGGATTAAATACCGTGTGCCAGAGTGCTAAATGCCCGAATATTGGAGAGTGTTTTGGGGAAGGAATCGCTACTTTTATGATTATGGGCAGAATCTGTACCAGAGACTGCCGATTTTGTGCTGTAGAGGGTGGAGACCCAAATCCTCTTGAGTTAGATGAACCATTTAGGGTAGCACAGGCAGCAAAGGTTCTGGGATTAACCTATGTGGTTGTTACCTCTGTAACCAGAGATGATCTGCCGGATGGAGGTGCTGAACACTTTTCAAAGACTATTACGGCTATACGAGAAGTTTTGTCCGACTCTAAGGTTGAAGTGCTGGTCCCTGATTTTAAAGGTAGTCATAATGCTGTATGGGAGGTGGTCAAATCCCACCCCACTGTCTTCAGCCACAACATGGAAACGGTTCTTCGTCTTTACCCACGGATTCGGCTTGGTGCAGATTATTGCCGTTCTTTAAATGTCCTGGAGTTTGCAAAAGACTTTGACAGTAACATTGTAACCAAATCGGGTTTAATGCTGGGCTTGGGAGAAACAAGGGAAGAGGTTCTCCGCTCCATGAAAGACCTGAGGAATGTTGGATGTGATGTCCTGACCCTGGGGCAGTATCTTCGCCCCTCCGATTACCATTTTCCAGAAGAAAGATTTCTCCATCCCGAGGAATTCAAAGAGCTTGAGTCAATAGGCAAAGAGATGGGTTTTCAGGAGGTGGCCTCAGGCCCATTTGTTCGAAGCTCCTACCATGCTGGTAGGC
>WOUX01000230.1 GCA_009773075.1 bacterium
AAGATCTTCTCTTTTCTCTATTCTGGACTGACGTTCGGCAGCGCTCTTTGCAATCGAGCGTTGCATCTACCCGTTCTCTATAGCCGCCACAGAGCCACCTATCTCTTCGACCTTTTCCAGTTCTCCCCACGCAGCTTCTTCTATCTCATTGGTCAGTGATTCTATATAGTAAGACCCGGCCAGAGGGTCTATAACATCACATAGCCCTGTCTCATACATAAGTATCCTCATTGCATCCTCGGCAAGCTGCCTCGCTTCCAGGCTCCAACCCAACCCCAGCGGTTCATCATATGGCGGGAATGCCACCGGCGGTCCACCTGAAAGAACACCGGCTACTGCGCCTATTACTGACCGGGTAAGGTTGTTCAGCGCCCGTTGTTTGGTGGTGGCACCGATACCACTATAGGCTGTGTATTGGCTTCGGATCCTCATGCTTTCGGATTTCTTTGCACCGAATCTTTCCTTGAGAATTTTAGCCCACATACGGCGAGACGCCCTGTGGAAAGCAATCTCCTTGAAAAACTCCATACTGCCACCAAAACCCACAAAGGAAAATCTGGGAGCAAAGGCATCGACATCCAGCCCTGCGTTGACACCTTCCTGCAGATAAGCTATCCCGTTAGCCATCGTGAAGGCCAATTCCTGCTCTCTTGTTGCCCCTCCCTCACGAATATGAGCACCTCCAAAGCCATTAATATTCATCGCCGGAAGATTCTCTGTAAGAAAAACCACACTGTCTCGAAACATCCGCATGGAAGGTTTCGGGGGAAATATGTATGTGCCACGGGAAATAAACTCCTTTAGTATGTCATTCTGGGGGGTGCCCTTCAATTTCGTCAGTGACACACCCCTCTTTTCTGCCACGGCAATATACATGGCAATTAAGATATTCGCCGGGGCGTTTATCGTCATGTTGGTGGCGATTTTGTCCAGATCCAGATTGCCTGTAAATGCCTCAAATATAACCTCAAAATCCCGTAAGGTGTCTACTGCCACACCCACCTTACCTATCTCTCCTTCAACTATCTCATTATCCGAATCATAGCCGCACTGGGTAGGAAGATCTAACGCCAGGTTGGGCCCGCCTGTATACATTAATTTCGCCATTAATCTGTAGTAATCCCTGGTGTCTTCCGGGGTTCCATATCCGGAATATGTTCCTGCCCTTCTCAACCCCCCAGGCTTTGCGCCTTTTTCAAGTCTTGGTACAAGATTTACCGGATAAGAGGCTGCCGTCAATGGATATTGCCCAGGGAAACCCACATCCCGTAAGAAATCAAAGTCCGGTATGTCTAAAGGCGTATGGAATTCTGTCGGCCTTTTCTCTATACCAAACCTCCTGGCTGAGGGCATCAATACCTTCTCCTCCCATTCCTTCCTCTTCTCTTTTATCGCAGTCAATCTATCCTTATTACCCATAACAAATTCCCTCCCTTATGAGATTGTGCAATGAGGTTCTTCTCCCAATTAGTCGGGAGAAAGTGGTCCAGGATTCAAGGATTCAAGTGTTTGTTTTCTAAGGATTTAATAAGTGCCTTGTAGTTTTTTAACTCGAATCCTTGACCCCTTGAATCCTTAAGACACTAGCAATTTTTTTGGAGATGATCCTTCTAAACAAACGTATCCAACTGCCACTCACCAAACACACCTCTCAATACATCACACTGCTCCTGAAGGGTAGCATACTCCTTTGCCAGATCAATAAAAAGGGGCATCAGGTTCATGTCTTCCTTTTTGGCAGCTCTTTCCAGCTCTCCAAGAAGCCTGGTAACCTCCCTGTTATTTCTTGTCCGCTTCACTTCAGCCAGGTTGGCCTTCTGCTGTTTCTCGGCATCATACCTCTTCTCTTCAGAATACGGGTGTTCAACTATCTTGCTGGTGGTTACATCCAGCTCATATTCCTCTGTAAAACAATTTACCCCTACAACAAGATCCTCTCTCCTTTCTATCCTGGACTGACGCTCGGCAGCGCTCTTGGCACATTCACGCTGCATATACCCGTTCTCTATGGCCGTAACAGCGCCACCTATCTCCTCGATCCTTTCTATTCCCTTCCATGCAGCGTCCTCTATCTCATTGGTCAATGACTCCATATAGTAAGACCCGGCCAGAGGGTCTATAACATCGCACATCCCTGTTTCGTACATGAGAATCCTCGTTGCATCCTCGGCAAGCTGCCTTGCTTCCAAACTCCAGCCCAACCCCAGTGGCTCATCATACGGTGGCATGGCCATTGGCGGCCCTCCAGAAAGAACGCTGGCTATACCCCCTACTACGGAACGGGTAAGGTTGTTCAGCGCCCGCTGCTTCGTTGCATTACTGTAACCCATATGAGCCCCTATAAGGACTCGGATCTTCATACTGTCATTTTTTTTCGCACCAAACCTCTCCTTAAGGATCTTTGCCCACATACGACGAGATGCCCTCTGAAAGGCGATCTCCTTGAAAAACTGCATACTCCCCCCGAACGCGTTGAAGGTAAACTTGGGAGCAAAGGCATCTATATCGACCCCTGCATTCACACCCTCCTGCAGATAGGCTATACCTATGGCCATACTGAAGGCCAGCTCCTGCTCTCTTGTAGCACCCCCTTCACGGATATGATACCCGCCGATACTGGTTATGTTTATACCCGGAAGATTCTCCGTAAAGAAGACCACGCTGTCTCTAAACATCCTCATAGAAGGCCTCGGAGGGAATATGTAGGTACCGCGGGAAACAAACTCTTTTAATATGTCATTCTGGGGGGTACACCTCAGTTTTGCCATGGGTATACCCCTCTTTTCAGCCAGGGCTATGTACATCGCAACCAGGATATTTGCAGCGGCATTGATAGTGATGTTCGTAGCTATTTTGTCCAGATCCTGATCTCCTGTAAATGCCTCATAAATAACCTCAAAATCCCTCAGGGTGTCTATCGCAACACCAACCTTACCCACCTCTCCTTCAACCATCTCGGTATCGGAATCATACCCGCACTGGGTAGGCCTGGTATCTTCCGGGGTACCATATCCGGAATATGTTCCCGCCCTTCTCAGCCCGCCAGGCTTTGCACCCCTTTCTATCCTCGGTACGAGATTAACAGGATAGGGGGACGTTGTAAACGGATACTGCCCCGGGAAACCAACATCCCGCAGAAAGTCAAAATCCTCTATATCTAAAGGCGTATGGAATTCTGTCGGCATTTTCTCTATACCAAACCTCCTCGCAGCAGGCAACAACACCTTCTCCTCCCATTCTTTCCTCTTCTCTTTTATCTCACTCAATTTATCTTTATTATCCATGATTAAATCTCCTCATTCTGTTGTTAAAAAGGGGGCGAGGATTCAATAACGATCAAAGATTAAAGAGGAAAATGTAAAATTTCAATTCAAAATTCAAACCTCACCTTTTAAGGTTAGGACGCTCGAAGCTAAGGTATTTGCCAACTCTTTAGCCTCCAATTTTGAATTTTGCTCTGTATATTTAATTTTTTCTCTTTGCATTTAATTTTATAATTCCCTTGACCCCTTGAATCCTCAGGTACCAGCAACTTTTTCGGAGATGATCCTTCTAAACAAACGTATCCAACTGCCACTCACCAAATACACCTCTCAATACATCACACTGCTCCTGAAGGGTAGCATACTCCTTTGCCAGATCAATAAAAAGGGGCAT
>WOUX01000231.1:0-2983 GCA_009773075.1 bacterium
TATGATTGGGAAGGAATAGCCGAGAAGATGAGCCAACCAGTATTTTTCGATACAAAAAACTTTCTGGACGAAAAGGCAATGTTCTCATATGGGTTCAAATATTATTCGATAGGGAGGTAAACATGGGGGTACTTGATGCCAAGACTATTGTGATCACAGGGGGAAGCCTTGGAATAGGTCTGGAAATTGCGAAGGGCTGCGCATCTGAAGGTGCTTCGATCACAATTGCCGCGAGAGATAAAGGAAATTTACAGAATGCCTTGGCAATTCTGAAAGAAATATCCGATAGGGATCATCATGTTTATTCATTGGATGTCAGCACGTATGAAGAAGTTAAAAGTTTTGCCCAATGGTGCTCGAAGCAATTGGGGGGAGTTCACGGTTTAGTCAATTGCGCGGGCGTGTACGGCCCGATAGGAAAATCCCATCAAGTACAAATGGAGAAATTTAAAGAAGCGATAGAGATCAATTTCCTGGGTACGGTTTACATGTGTCACGCCTTCATCCCATTACTCAAATCAACGAGAGGCAAAAAAATTGTAAATTATTCGGGTGGTGGTGCCGCTAGCCCTTTCCCTAACTTTTCCGCGTATGCAACGAGCAAAATTGCTATTGTAAGGTTCACCGAGAACCTTTCTGTTGAGCTATCTGATGATGGGTTCGACATAAACTGTATTGCCCCTGGCTTTGTTATCACCAGACTTCATCAAGATACACTTGCAGCCGGGCCAGAATTAGCTACGAATGCCTTCTTAGAAAATACAAAAAAACAGATCGCAAGCGGGGGCGTACCACCTGAAAAGGCACTCGGACTAACCGTATTTCTTTTGTCTGCAGAATCAGACGGCATTACGGGTAAATTTATTTCGGCTCCCTGGGATCCCTGGCGAGAGAAGGAATTTCAAAAGAGACTTAGGGCCGACAGGGATTTTGCAACCCTAAGACGGATCGATGACAAAACATTTTTCAAGAAGAATTGAATTGGCTGATATCAATGGACAGAGGAATAATCAAAGTCGGTATTGTCGGTTGTGGTTTAATAGGGAACAAGCGGGCTGCAATCATCAAAGATGATCCGTCTTCTGTTCTGTGCGCTACGTCTGATGTAAATATTATCAATGCCGATGCCATGTTGCGACAATTTGGCGGCGGCGATGGCGGACATGCATATCGAGATTGGCAAGAGATGTTGAAAAAGCAAGAATTGGATGTCGTTATTGTGGCAACCCCTAATAAATATCTAAAAAAGATCAGCCTTTGGTCTATGCAAAGAGGAAGGCATGTATTGTGCGAAAAACCTTTGGGCAGAAACGCCAAGGAGTCCGGCAGGATGGTCAAAGTAGCCCAGGAGAACGGTGTAGTTATTAAAACCGGTTTCAATCACCGGCATCATCCGGCAATATGGAAGGCACATGAACTTGTTGTAAGTGGGGGGATCGGACCCATTTATTTTATTCGCTGTATTTATGGTCACGGCGGTCGTCCCGGTTATGAAAAGGAATGGCGGGCCAGCAAGGATATTTGCGGCGGTGGAGAACTCTTGGATCAAGGGGTTCATGTCGTCGATCTTTTCCGGTGGTTTCTGGGTGATTTTGAGGAAGCCTTTGGTTATACGCCAACATATTTCTGGAAGATGGATGTTGAAGACAATGCCTTTGCTGTTTTCAAAACGGCGGCAGGGCAAATAGCTTCCATGCACACCTGTTGGACACAATGGAAAAATCGCTTTACCTTCGAGATATTCGGCGAGGCAGGCTACTTAATCATCGAGGGATTGGGGGGAAGCTACGGTCCTGAAAAATTAACTGTTGGTAAACGTCCAAAGAAAGATCGGGAATACATCGGGGGCATTCCTGACGAAGAAGTTATAATTTTCGATGGTCCGGACATGTCGTGGGATTTGGAGTGGAAAGAATTTGTACAAGCCATTCAGGAATCACGAGAACCTTTGGGAAGTGGGCGAGACGGTCTGGAAGCCAATCGCTTGCTGGCAGCTGTTTATTGTTCTGCTAAAGAACACAGGCATGTGAAAATCAGCGAGGTTTGATTCTTGAAAGCGATGATCCTGGCTGCCGGAATGGGGACCCGGCTGAAACAACTAACGGATAACAGGCCGAAATGCCTGATGCCTTTGGCGGGGCGTCCGTTGATTGAGTGGACATTAAGCTGGCTGAAAGAACATGGCGTTACAGAATGCGTGATCAATCTTCATTATCTTCCGGAACAGGTCAAGGCGTTTATATGTGACGGGTCGCAATTTGGTTTGAAGGTCCATTATTCATTCGAGCAGATATTGTTGGGGACGGCGGGCGCCGTTAAGAAGGTGGCGGATTTCTTTGATGAACCCTTTTATCTCATCTATGGTGATAATTTCAGCCAATGGAACTTACAGGAACTGAGAGATGTTTTTGAACTCCAGCGGACTATCGCAGTAATGGCCGTCCACTGGCGGGAAGATGTGTCGCAGAGTGGCATGATTGAAATTGCGGCGGATGGGCAGATTGCGAAGATTATTGAAAAACCTACAATCGAAGACGTAACCAGCCACTATGTCAATGCCGGATTTTTCTTCATGGATCCAGGGATATTTCAGTTTATTCCTCCGGATCAATATTGTGATTTCAGTTATGATGTTTTTCCCAAGGTTCTCCAGGCAGGTCAAAAAATGTACGCGGTGAAGATGGATGAGACGATTATCGGGATTGATACCTTGGAGGCTTATGCAAAAGCCAATGTCCTCGCGGAGAAGATTTCTTTGGGGATAGTTGATAAAGGACGCTGAATGAGAATTCTGATCACGGGAGTTGCCGGTTTCATTGGATCTAATCTTGCGAGCCGCCTATTACAAGACGGCCATGATGTCATCGGCATTGATAATCTCGCCTATGGTGTACGAGAAAATGTGCCGTCAGGCGTCGTATTCCATGAGAAGGACATTCGGGATAAAGATATGTATCCCATTTTCAATGGGGTCGATGTTGTC
>WOUX01000231.1:3014-3589 GCA_009773075.1 bacterium
CCGACTGTCAATGCGATCCGGTGGGAACCGCCGATATCAACGTCAGAGGGACAGTTAATGTTTTTGAAGCGGCAAAGCGGGCAATGGTGAAAAAGATCGTCTATGCAGAGAGTTCCGCTTTGTATGAAGGATGTTGCAAGTATCCCACCTCTGAATGTAATGAAGCGCCGGAAAGTTTCTATGCCGTCAGCAAGATGTCTTCAAAGTACTTCGCTGATGCGTATCATCGCTATTTTGGGCTTATCTTTACAGCCTTGCGGTATTTTTGCGTCTATGGACCAGTACAGGATTACCGCCGAACCATTCCGCCGGTGATGAGTGCTTTCATTATTAAACTTCTGAAGGGTGAGCCTCCCATTATTTACGGCACGGGTGAAAAGCGGCGTGATTTTGTATATGTGGATGATATCAACGATTTTCATGTCCAGTGTTTGACGGATGAACGAACGGATAATCAGGTTTTTAACCTTGGTTCGGGGGTAAATTATTCCGTCAATGAAATTTATTCGATGATCGCGGATTTGCTGGACATTCGTATCTCGCCAGTTCGAAAGCCTGATTTGCCCGGTGAGGCA
>WOUX01000231.1:3614-4187 GCA_009773075.1 bacterium
GACAGACCTTCGCACGGGCATGAAACATGCGATCTCCTATATTAAAAGTGAAATGGAGAAAGGAAACATATGACATCCTACGTGGCTGACTACCTTAAGGAAGTTCACTCAGTAATTGATGGGTTGGATAGGAATAAGATCGAAAAAATGATTCGCCTCCTGATTAAGGTTCGCGAAGATGCAGGACGTCTTTTTATTCTTGGTGTCGGTGGCGGGGCGGGCAATGCCGCCCATGCAGTGAATGACTTCAGGAAAATCTGTGGGATTGAAAGCTATACCCCCACGGACAATGTCTCGGAATTAACGGCGCGTGTGAATGATGATGGCTGGGACACCTCGTTTGTGAATTGGCTGAAAGGGAGTCGATTGAGAAAAAACGATGGGGTCTTCGTATTTTCAGTAGGCGGGGGCAATTCAGAAAAGAACATCAGTATGAATCTGGTTAAGGCCCTCGAATATGCGAAAGAAGTTAATGCCAAGGTATTTGGCATCGTAGGACGGGATGGCGGTTACACTGCAAAAGTTGCCGATGCCTGTGTGATCATTCCCACGGTAAACCCGGAAACGGTGACG
>WOUX01000232.1:0-5843 GCA_009773075.1 bacterium
CCGCCCCTCTGGGTGCCATGACCACCACAAATTGTAAGCTAACTCAGCAAGTCTGCCAATAGGTGCAGGAAGTCTTGCTGCTAATGATCTCATGTCCATTTTTCTTTTTCTCCATGAGTTGATTGGTTTACGCTGAAAGGTTCCCCTACATATTGGGTATAAAACTAATATATGCTCAATATATAGTATATTTTTGAAGGGAAGTCAATAATCAAATATTATTATGCTGCAAAATTATCTTTTGCAAATGCTACTCTCTCCTCAATGCCACTTAGCTTCCCGTAATGTTGTTCAATCAGTTTCAGACGTGGGAATAATCCAGTACAATTAGCAATTTGGATATTAAGCCCTGGACGTGCATTAATTTCCAGAATTAACGGGCCCTGGTCTTTATCCAGAACGATGTCTACACCCTGATACCCCAAACTATTATACATACCGCTCGGGATATTAGAAACATAGTATTTGAGTTCTTCCTGGGGTATCAGCAGGTCATCTGCCCTGCGGTACATATTTCTGAAACGACCGGCGAAAATGAAGATACCGTCTTCCTCGCTCCCATGAGCTGGTTTTAACACAAGATCTGAATACGGTTGAAGGAATTCCGGGGACAATACCTAATTATGACAAGAGAGATTTGCGATAGAATTATTTGACCATGGCGAGAATAAGTCATTTAGGGGGTCCATTATAACCTGTTCCTATCCTCGCTTGTGGATATACTCAAAAAGATATTGTAAATTATCTGAGAATACACTATTCTACAATAAGTAGGTTGATAAGAAACAAAATATCAAAAAGCAAAACCTGACCCCCATGGTCCCCGGAAAGCAGGTGTTGAGGTTGAGGAGGAAAAACAGTGAAACGATGCCCCATACCAAATTTGAAGAAATCGGATAAATATCACGGTGTATATTACGATAGTGAGCTACCAGAACCTAAAAGGTGGGTTGCCCGAGCGAACATGAGCTGTGCGCGATTTGCTTATATAGGAAATTTCGAGACAGAATTGGAGGCAGCCAAAGCCTATAACGATTATGTTAAAAAATATAAGCACCGTAATATTTATCCGATTTTTGATATGGTGTTCAATGACCTGGAGAATAAAGACTGATGAAAAGAGGGGGCAAGTCAATGCCAAATTCTTCATCTTTCAGTGCAAACTATTTAGAAAGCAGATATAGCTGCGAAGACATTTCTGACTCGAGATAATAGGAGACAATTTAAGGTGTACTCTAAATTTCGTGAAATTTATCAAGCCAGGCATGAATATGCTCAATCGTTTTCGGAGAGAGGGGTAATGGGTTATATGTGTACCTTAGTCCCCGAAGAGGTAGTATATGCGGCCGGCTTTCTTCCCGTTAAGTTGATAGGCTCGCATCAGCCCCAAACTATTGCCGATATGTATATCCCCCCGACATTTTGCTCTTACTGTCGGGATATCCTAGCCCAGGGGTTACAAGGTCGATATCATTACCTTAAAGGATTACTCCACACCAGCAGCTGTGAGAAAATCAGAAGTGCCTTCGAGAGCTGGCAGCGTCATATAGGTGGAGCACAGACTTACTTCCTTTGGATGCCTCAATTCTTGAGCCAAGGGGCAAAGGAAGTTTTTCTTTCCGAAGTTGGTTGCTTCAAAGAGCAGCTAGAATGTGATTGGCAGGTTAATATCGGCTCTGAAAAGCTAGTCAGAGCTATTGAGGTATATAATGAAAATAGGCGATTGATGAAGCGAGTCTATGAACTAACCAGAGAAGTTCCCTCCCGTATTTCAGGGGAGGAATTAGTGAGCATGGTAATAGCCAGTCAGGTAATGGATAAGACTGAGCACAGCCAATTGGTTCGCGAATTCCTCAGAGAGGTGGAAGGGAGGGAGGCAGGTGAAGAAGGGGCTCGGGTGATGATAGTGGGGCAAACTAGCGGTGACCTTCAGTTAATTCAACTTCTAGATTCATTAGGGGGCAAGGTGGTGGTGGATGAGACCTGTTTCGGCATCCGCTACTTCTGGGAGGAGGTAAATTGCCAGGGGGATTCCCTCAAAGCTATTGCCTCTCGTTATATAGAGCGCCTTCCCTGTCCTGTAAAGGATAGTGGTATACCTCGTAAGCGAGTCCCTTCTATCCTAAATCTGGCTCGGGAATACCGTGTTCAGTTTGCACTCATTGTCTATCCTACCTTTTGCGACCCCCATAGCTATGATAACCCGGTTATTCGGGAGACTCTCCTTGAGGAAGGGATAAAAGTATTGGAACTGGAAGAGGATTTCCCTTTGTCATTAGGCCAGCTTCGTACTCGTATTGAAGCCACACTAGAGAGTGTAGAGTTGATCTGAGCCAAAACTAGACAGAAAGGAGCTGTATTACGACCGTGACTGCAAAATATCCTACCAGACCACTGGAATATTTTGCCAAGATGAAAGAACTTCGAAGAAGCATTGCTCGAGATACCTTTACCGCTAAAGAACGGGGTAAACCTGTTGTTATGGGAGGAGAGGTAGGATTTCATGCACTATATGCCGCCTTTGATGCTGAAGTTATCCCTGCCATGCCTACTGGCAGGGAAATGAGAGACCTGGATTGGGTGATTAAGCTCAATCAGGCGGCTGAGGTTAGAGGTTATGGCAAGGATTGCTGTTCCACTCTGCGCATAGCACTCGGAGCCCATTTTTTGGGTACTTTTGGGCTAGATGCCAAAACAGGGGAACATCTATATCCTGATGTTATTGTCAATATGATAATATGTCAAGGGCAGATAAAATCTCATCAGCTCCATGCAGAATACCTGGGAATTCCCAACATTAGTATCGAGCTTCCATTTTATTTTCAAAGCCAGGAAATAGCCAAGAAATATTTCATAGATCAATGTCATCAAGCAGTGGAAAAACTGGAGAAAGCGTTAGGCAGAAAATGTGACGATGAAAAGTTAGTAGAAGGGTCAAAGAGGGAATTGCGCACCCGGCTGACCATGGCCAAGATAGCTTAGCTCCGAGGTGTGACCCATCGCTGTGATGTAGCTGACTTTTTTGAGTTGGCTTTGGAAGAGGTCCAACTACGGGTAAGAGAAGGCATTGCTGCCTTCGAAAATGAAGAATTACGGCTCTTCCACGAAGGGAGTTTACCCTGGTATGCAAAGATCGGTGATTTGCTCCGATACCCGGAAAGACATGGAGGCGTTTATATAGGTTCTCTGAATAACTTTGGCCTTGGAGGCTGTTTTGTAATCGACGAGCAAGGACACTGGGGGGCCCCCAATTCCCCTCGGAGAAAGGTCAAGAGATAAAGAGCCGAGATGAGGCATTTGAAGCTTTAGCCAAGGTGTTTCTAAGATATTCGCCATTTTACCAGCTCTTCCAGCGCCCTGAACTCAGATTGAGCGCTGCTAAAGATTGGAAGGTCGATGGTGTAGTTTTCGCATTAGATCGAGGTTGCGTAGGCATCACCAGCGGTCTGTTTGAGAGTGCTCTTGTTGTCAAGAAGGCAGGAATTCGAGCTACATGTTACGAAACGAGCAGCACCTACCCTCCTGATTTTGATGAGAAGGGCTATCAGCGGCTGATGGACATGTTTCTGGAAACTCTGAGGACAAGATGAATCATTATAGAGGGTGATCAAAAAGGAATTTGGGCAAAAGCCCCTATAGAGTTTATACCCATATTTCATTCAATCTGGAGACAAAACAATATCTAATCAGAACAGGACACAAGAAAAATGGAAAAAAGAAGTATTAGAGCCTTGTTTAAAAAAATCCCGGAGAGAGAAGAGGAATTTTTCAGGACGAATTAACTAAAATGAAAGAGGAAACTGTTACGATAAACCCACAGATTTCAGACTTCATCTTGGTCAATGCCAACATTATTACCCTGGAGCCTGCCCGCCAACGAGCTTCGCTGGTGGCCGTCCGTGATGGCAAGGTGCTTTACATTGGGGATACGAGCGACTTAAAAGAACTCAAAGGCAGCAAATCCAGGGTCATCAACTGCCACGGCAAGACGGTTTTGCCAGGGTTTAACGATGCCCATTGCCACTTCTTCGCCTTCGCTGAAAGCCTTACTAGCTGCAGTTTCAGCCCAAAGGAAGTGCGCTCCATATCTGATATCCAGGAAAATATTCGAAGGTTTGCTCACGAGTTGCCTCCGGGAAGATGGATAAGAGCGAGGGCATATGATGAATTCTACCTGAGAGAAAAACGTCACCCTACCCGGTGGGACATGGACAAAGCGACTTCTGCACATCCTGTGAGGTTAACCCATAGGTCAGGGAATGCCCATGTGCTTAATAGTTTGGCCATGGACATTCTGAGGATATCAAATGAAACTCCGGAGCCGGCCGGTGCGATCATCGACCGAGAACTGAGTACAGGTGAGCCCAATGGAGTTCTATTCGGTATGGGGCCACATCTATCGAAGATCTTACCCTCTATGAATGACGATGATCAAAACCCCGGGGTTAAGCAGGCAGGCCAGCAGCTTCTCTCCCTCGGAATCACTTCGATTCAAGATGCCTCGTCACATAACGATATTAACCGCTGGAAACTGTTTCAGCAGTGGAAAACCAATGGAGATTTAAGGTGCAGAGTGAAGATGATGTTGGGTTTTGAAGCCTTCAAATCGTACCGGGAAGTAGATTTTTCCCACACGCTGGGGAGGGATCAACTTGGTATATGTGGTGTTAAGATTCTTCTCAGCGAGACCACGGGGAGGCTTCATCCGACTCAATCAGAATTAAATGAAATGGTCTCGGAAATTCACCGATCTGGATTTCAAGTGGCCATCCATGCCATCGAAGAGCCGACCGTTGAAGCGGCCTGTACTGCCTTTGATTACGCATTGCGAAGATCTCCTAGATCAGATCACAGACATCGTATCGAACACTGTTCTGTGTGTCCGCCTCACCTATCCATGAAATTGGCTTCTCTGGGGATTATGGTCGCAACGCAGCCGTCGTTCATATATTACAACGGGGATAGATACCTTCGGACTGTTCCAGGTCAGCAATTGGAACATTTGTATCCCATAGCCACCCTTATGAAGAATGGCATTAAAGTCTGTGGAGGTTCGGATTGTCCCGTAGTACCGCCGGATCCGATGTTCGGAATCTATTCAGCGGTCTCTCGAATGTCTGAGACAGGCGAGACTGTTTTGCCTGAAGAAAGGATACCTCCTTTGGAGGCAATACGGATGTATACAGAATATGCGGCAAGGACTAGCTTCGAAGAGACAATTAAAGGAACAATTATACAAGGGAAACTTGCCGATATGGTGGTCTTGAGTGGCGATCCCACCAAAGTTCCAGCCGAGGAGATAAAGGCAATTAAGGTCGAAATGACCATTCTTAACGGGGAAGTAGTATGGGATGAAATGGGCTAACCGATAACACCCTTCTCGATGTAGGAGAATAGCTCGCCCTCCGTCATTCCTAGCAACTCCATGTAAACGTACCGATTATCCTCTCCCAATAACGGTGCAGTTTTCCAGTCAGCGGTCACGCTGTCGCTGAACTTGATAGGGGATGCATCAGAGGTGACCATACCGAGGGCCGGATGTTCTAATTTCTCTGAACCACACCAGCAGGGACACCTGCCTCCTGGAGGAGACATACAAGCTCTTCAGAGGTGTATCTAGCAGTCCATTGTCCAAGTAACTCATCCAACTCATCTGCATGCGCCTTCCGTTTTGATAAGGTAGAGAACTTTTCATCTGTTGACCAAGAAGGGTAACCCATCACATGGCAGAGAGCCTGCCATTCCGCCTCATTGAAAACTGCGATAACACACCACCTGTCCGTTCCCAAGCATTTGTAACAACCGTATGGAGCAGCCAGTATATGATCCGCATTATTACCCTT
>WOUX01000232.1:5872-6836 GCA_009773075.1 bacterium
TCAAATATGCATCTAAAATCGCAGGACCCATCAATGTACACATAGCCTCATATTCCGAAATGTCTACATATTGACCTTTGCCTGTTCTGTCTCGATATTCTAAGGCTGCCAAAACAGCAAGTGCGGCATAGAGACCGGCAATTACGTCTGCATATGAATAACCCAGGCCCAGAGGGGCATCCTGACTGAAAGAAGTGAGGTAAGTAATGCCTGAAAGCGCCTGAATGGTAGGCCCATAGGCCACAAAATCTCTCCAGGGGCCGGTCTGCCCCATTGCTGACATACTCACCATAATGAGATCTGGTCTTACCTCTTTCATCTTTTCGTAATCCAATCCCCAGTTTGACATCACCCGTGGTGAAAAGTTTTCTATAACCACATCGCTTATCCCCGTTAACCTTAAAGCAATTTCTCTTGCTTCAGGATAGCTCATGTCGAGGGTAATGCCCCGCTTGTTGCGGTTCCAGGTATTAAAATACCCTCTGAGGTTAGATTCAGCACCACCTGCCGTCTTTCGAGATTGGACCTTGATAACTTCTGCGCCAAAATCGGAGAGGATCCTTGTGGCATAAGGACCGGCCAACATCCAGGTGAAATCTAAAACTCTCAATCCATTGAGGACACCCTTATTCATCGAATACTCCGTCAAATGACATGAGTGCAACCTTTGTTCTCGAGCACACTACAAATCGCCATCATGTGTCATGCCGGCTGCTTGTTTCTTGTTGCTTGTTATACGCAAGAACTCTCTCAAACCCCGTGAAAGGCGCCAGAAAAATAGGCCAATGGTTACTAAGTAAGTGATGCAAAACTGTAGTTCATAAGAAGCAATAAGAAATTAGCGGCCGGCAACGACAACGAAAAAAGGTTACACTCAAATGACATGCATAGAAGAGAGTCTCTGCAGTTCTTCATCGGATAGACCTAGCTCGTTCCGATAGACTGAAATATTGTCTTCACCGAT
>WOUX01000001.1:0-5968 GCA_009773075.1 bacterium
GCACGATCCCCAGCTCCTGAGCAGGTGTCGCATTCATCTCCCCCAGGACATAGCCACAGAGGTTTGTGTGGTTCCATCTCTTTATGTTTTGACAACTGTATTTTATCAGCTCTATCTCCAGTCTGTATTGAGCATCCGGGGTAGGAGCCGGAAGGTTGGTAGTCAAACACCTGTTCCCCAGTCCATTCTGGCTCTGTCCATTGAGTTCCTCAGGCTTATGTCCTCTACCTTCTGCATAAACCACATACATGGCCAGGAATGGTAGGCAGGTAAACCTGATATTATCGGCTACCCTAGTATCAGGAAGATCGTAGTCTTTCAGAAGGGTGTGGATATCATCCAGAGTACTTATGTTTACCCCACCTAATCCTACCATCCCCCGGGCTTTGGGACTATCAGGATCAAATCCACAATGGGTAGGGGTATCCACGGCAAAGAGGACAGCAGGAGTCTCTCCATACCCTTTCATGCCTTCTTTTACAAGGTATTTAGTGCGTTCTCTGGTCTCTTCACCGGTACCGTAGCCGTGCAGCAACTGTATCATCCACGGCATGTACTGATAGCCAAGCGCCCTATTCCCCCTGGTATAGGGAAAGGCTCCTGGCATCTCCGGCTCAGAGTTCTTCACATCCTCTGGGGTATAGACATATTTAATGGGTATCCCAGATTCTGAAGTATACTGGGGAGAGCCAAATTTCAGCTTTTTAACATAGACTTCTTCTACCTCCTTTTCCCAATCCTTCATCATCTCATTAACTCTATCAAGGGTCTTTCTGGAAAACATAACCTTACCTCCCCGGAAATTTATTTGTTCAGTATGAACACACTCAATAAAATGTGAGAATCTTATTGAACCCAAAGTTGATATAATCTATCAATTATGAAATAATAAATCAAGTGGGAAAATGGACGATTCCAATAGTTTTTATTGACACATGAACCACCATTTGGTACTTCATCCAATTGAAGGCTATAGATAGACTGAACGTGGAAAACTGTTAGGGCACTTTAGTCTTCGGTCTTCAGCCTAAACACCTGCATAAACTCTTTTAGGGCTCCCATGATAAAAAGCATAAAAGAATCAGACTGGTACCCGACCACAGGTAAAAAGCTTTGGTGGATAGGCCTGCTTTATTTTGCTGAGGGGTTACCGTTTGGGATAATCATAGATACCTTGCCTGTCTATTTCAGATTAAATGGACTGTCACTCAAAGATATTGGGCTAATGAGTCTGATCTCCCTGCCATGGTCAATAAAATTTCTGTGGGCACCAGCGGTCGATTTTATTGGCAAACGAAGGCACTGGATCATGGCAGCACAAGCCGGTATGGCATTTTTGACTATCGCTCTAATGGGAATTGACCCTTCCAAACCAGGGGTATTGCTTTTCTCATGTATGATTGGCCTGGCAATTCTTTCCGCCACCCAGGATATAGCCATTGATGCCTATTCCATTGAGATATTAGAACAGAGCGAGATGGGAGCAGCCAACGGTATCAGAGTAGCCACTTACAGGGTAGCCCTCATCGTTGCAGGTGGCCTGTTAGTGGCTATTGGGGGATGGATTGGCTGGGATATTACCTTTTTTCTTACAGCCCTTTTTTTGGGATCACTATCCTGTACAAGTCTTTTACTCCCTTCCACCGGTTATAAACGGTCAGACCATAGCCTAAAGGCTATAATTACCCCTCTCTTTGACCTGCTGAGAAGACCTGGTGTATTATGGGTAGCGATGTTTATCCTTACCTTCAAACTTGGAGATATGGCTATGGGACCTATGGTAAAGCCTTTTTGGGTTGACCGGGGGCTTAGCACTACAGAGATCGGGTTTATAACCGGAACATTCGGTGTTGTTGCAAGCATTACCGGGGCACTTGTTGGAGGCAGCTTCACAACAAAATATGGGATATTTCGCGGACTGTGGGTTCTTGGGATATTCCAGGCAGTAAGTAACTTAGGGTATGCAACGGTGGCAACCTATCCCAATACTGGGCATTTAGGAGTCTATCTGGCGTCTATTATAGAATCCTTTTGCGGTGGCCTGGGGACCGCTTCATTTTTAGCCTTTCTCATGTGTATTTGCAAAAAGGAGTTTGCTGCCACGCAATATGCCATTCTATCAGCCATCTTTGGTCTAACCCGCTCTTTCTCCGGTGCTGCAAGCGGGTGGATGGCTAGTCTCTTTGGATACGACGGATATTTTTTCATTACCTTTTTCCTGGCATTTCCGGCATATCTTATGCTAAAACCGGTAAAAAGATGGATTGACAGTGCTTAGAGTAGGGAGGATGCCTAAAAGTAACCTCTGGCGGTTACATTATTCAGGCTTTTATCATTTTGGTTGGCAATGAGCAATCATTTATGGTAGAAAGAAGATGGCTTCGTAAAAAGACCATCGGTAGATAGGACAAAAATGAGAAAAAATGATAAAAAAACTATTGGCACAAGGGGACGCAGAGTTGTAGTTACCGGCTTGGGAGCGGTAACGCCTTTGGGAACTGGAGTAGATAAAAGCTGGCAAGCACTATGCGAGGGAATATCCGGTATCACTCGAATTACCAGTTTTGATCCCAGTAGCTTGCGCACCCAGATCGCGGGTGAGGTAAAGGACTTCTCTGCGCAAGATTTTGTAGAGAAGAAACTGGTGCGTAAGATGAACCGCTATGTCCATTTTGCTCTGGCTGCAGCGGAGATGGCCATGGAGGATTCCCGGTTTAATATCTCTTCCGATAATGAAAATGCGGTCGGTGTCATCATTGCTACTACATCCGGCGGGATCACTAGCTGGGAAAAGGGTCATGAACTCTGGCTGAAGGGCGCTCCCGATGAGATTTCTCCCTTCTTGATTCCCAGTTTTGCAACCAATATGGCAGCAGGACAGGTAGCTATACGTTTTGGTGCTAAGGGACCTAATTTTGCTCCCACTACAGCCTGTGCCGCCAGTACCCATGCCATAGGTGATGCGCTAAGACTTATTCAGAGAGGAGATTGTGATGCCGTTATTGCTGGTGGCTCAGAAGCTGGTATAACACCTGTAGGAATCGCTGGATTAGGGAACATGCGGGCTACCTCTACGAGAAATGGTGAACCAGAAAAGGCCAGCCGACCATTTGATAAGGGCCGTGATGGTTTCGTGACCGGCGAGGGCGCAGGGGTCGTGATTCTGGAGGAACTCGATTCGGCTCTGGAACGCGGGGCCAGAATCTATGCCGCAACGCTCATGGCACCTCTACAGTACTCAATGACCGCGCGGAGACCTATGCCATAAAAGAAGTTTTCGGGGAACACAGCCGGAGGCTTGCCATAAGCTCTAACAAATCGATGATAGGGCACCTCTGGGGAGCGGCTGGGGCAGTGGAGGCAATATTCGCTATCTTGACCATTAGGGATAGCAACATCCCCCCTACCATCAACTATGAAACTCCGGACCCGGAGTGCGACCTTGACTACGTGCCCAATGTGGCACGGAAAGCAAAAGTAAGAACTGTCCTCTCAAATTCCTTTGGCTTCGGTGGTGCCAATGGGGTGCTGGTTCTCAGGGAATTTGCTGAAGAGTAAACTTCTTTGTATCGAGGACATTTTCACCATGAAGGGAAACTACCCCTTTTATAAAAAAATCGTATTTGTTTTGACATTGATCATCTTCCTTCTAAACGGATTTTATTGGAGATTTCTGGGGGTTGAGTCCTGTCAAGCCCTTACAATAGAGGAAGAAAGAGCAATGGGCAAAAAGTTTAAACTTGAGCTGGATAAGCACCTGGAATTGATAAAAGACCAGTCAATTCAAGGATATATTGACCGGGTAGGTAAAAATATCACCTCACAGATAGAAAGTAAGATCTTCGACTTTAATTTATATATATATAAATCCTCTGACCCAAATGCCTTTGCAATTCCTGCCGGTTATATTTACATTAGCACAGGGTTAATTACCCTGGCAGAAAATGAAGCTGAATTGGCAGGGGTTTTAAGCCACGAAATAGGCCATGTAATGGCAAGGCACATTGCAGAACGGATTGAAAAGGAAAGCAAACTAAACATTGCGACATTAGCAGCTATTCTGGCAGGGGTATTTCTCGGAGGCGGCGGCCAGGCAGCTAGCGCAGTGGGGGCATTTTCTGTTGCCACAGCTCAAACCCTATCCTTGAAGTATAGCAGGGAAAACGAAGAAGAGGCTGACCGATTGGGACTCAATTATTTAACAAAAGCCGGTTACGATGGTTCAGGGATGATTGGCTTTTTAAAGAAAATCAAACGGCATCGTTTAGAGTCTTTTCAAGTGCCTCCTTATCTTTTAACCCACCCAGAGGTAGAAAAGAGGATTGACTACCTTGACCTCATGCTAATAAGGTTGCCCAAACAGGGACAATCCGAAAATAATGTTGACAATCTTCGAATTATACAGGCAAAAGTGATAGTTGATACATGGCTTCCTAAAAATGCAGCGGACCACTTCAAGTCTTCACTGGAGTCTGATCCAAAACGACCGGATCTAATCTATGGTCTTGCTTTAACCAATAAGAAACTTGGAGACTATGATCAAGCCATCAAAGGATTCAAGATGGCGCTAACAGTCCATCCAGAAGACGGCGAGATTTTAAGGGAGCTGGGTATCTGTTATCTTTCTGAGGGGAAAACCGAAGATGCGGCTAAATTTCTTAAAAAATCAGTTGCTATAAATGAAAAGGACAAAGCCGCCTGGTATAATCTCGGCCGTGTCTATCAGGAAAACGGTAACTTCCAAGAGGCAATAGAGGCATACCAGAGGGTTAAGAGACTGGATACAGATTTTGTCGATGTTTATTACAATCTGGGTATTGTTTATGGTAAAAAAGGGCTTCTCGGATATGCTCACCAAAACTTCGGGATATTCTTTAAATTGAAGGGTAAACCGGATTCTGCTTTATTCCATTTCAATAAGGCATTAGAATACTATGGTAAAGATACAGAAGAAAGAAATGAGATTTTGAAAGAGGTTGAGGAGATACGAAAGAAAGATAAATGAATCTTTTTATTCACACCACAAAATATAAGGAGGTCAAATATGTCTGCATTAACTTTAATCATCTCTATTATTGCCCTGGTTCTTGCTGTAGTTTCTTTTAGGCGAACTGGTGGCCTGCAGGACATTAAAAGTCAGATCAATAATTTGGAATCAATCATGGGGCCTCTCAGGGAAAAGACCGCCAATGCTTTAGAAAAGATGGAGAAGGCGTTACGAAAGACTGGCAAAGGAGAGAACCCTGAGAAAAAAGAAGAAGATGCTGCTGGCGAGAGCCAGGGATAATCCTTGTCAGAATCTTATAATAAGCCTCTAATAGCATAAAAATGAAGAAGTAGCTTTAGACAAATTCCAGTTAAAATGGAGGTAAAAATGATTATAGGAAAACTAATTGCGAGGAATGCAAAAAGGCATCCCAATAAGACCGCTTTGGTGTCTGGTGATTATGTTTTCACCTTTACGGAGTTTAATGAAAGAGTAAATAAGCTGGCAAATACCTTGGCTGACCTGGGAGTAAAGAAAGGAGACAGAATAGCAGCCTTATTGGACAACTGTCATCAATATGTGGAGTTATACTGTTCTGCACCCAAGTGTGGATTTGTACTGGTACCCCTTAACTACATGTTGAGTGGAAAGGAACTGGCTTTTATCATAAATAATTCTGGCGCGAATACCCTTTTTCTGGGGGAAAAATATATTAATACCATTAACTCCGTAAGAGGGGATTTAAAAGGAGTAAAACATTTCATCATCATTGGAACCCCTACCGAGGGAATGAAAAGCTACGAAGAGATCATTTCTGGATACCCGGCGGATGAACCGAAGGTGGATATTAGTGAGGATGATCTTGCCTATCTCTTATATACCAGTGGTACAACGGGTTTGCCCAAAGGGGTCATGCATAGTCACAGGAGCATACTTGAGATCGTAACGCAGTATGTTATTTTGCCAAACTTAAAAAGAGAC
>WOUX01000001.1:5989-38696 GCA_009773075.1 bacterium
CCATATTTTACCTCATTTCTACGTCGGCTCAACGATCGTTGTCCTAAAGGAGTTCAATCCCGACGTTATCTTGAAGGCAATCGAAACAGAAAAGGTATCAACTACCCTTATGCCACCATCCTTCATCATCTCACTCCTAAATCATCCAGGGATGGACCAGTATAACATCAGCAGCTTACGCTCTATTGTATTCGGTGGAGAGCCAATGCCAGTAGAGGTGCTTAATAGGGCTATTGGGGTATTCGGCAATATATTCGCCCACGTATACGGACTTGTGGAGATAACACCAGTAACCTATTTCCATGAGGACGATTTGGTACTTGACGGCCCCCCTGAAGTGCTGAAAAGGGTGCAATCCTGTGGTAAAGAGGCGATCAATGTAGAAGTGAGGGTCGTAGATGAGAATGATAACGACGTAATTCCGGGAGAAGTTGGAGAGGTAATTGCCAAAGGCGATCATATGATGAAAGGATATTGGGAATTGCCCCAGGCAACCGCAGAGACTATCAGAGGAGGTTATGTCTATACAGGAGATCTGGCTACTTTGGATGAAGAAGGTTTCATATATCTGGTTGGCAGGAAAAAGGATATTATTAACTCTAGTGGTAAAACTATCTATCCTGGGGATGTGGAAGAAGTTATCTACAGACACCCCTCTGTTTCCCAAGCGGCAGTAATAGGAGTTGCTGATGCAAAGCTGGGTGAATCTGTAAAAGCGGTTGTAGTACTTAAAGAAAGAATGAAAGCAACTGAAAATGAAATATTGGATTTTTGCAAGCAGAATCTTGCAGCCCATGCTGTACCGCAATCTATAGAGTTTGTGGATGAATTGCCAAGAAACCCATCAGGAAAGATACTGAAAAGGAAATTGAGGGAGAGATACGGCAAGGAAAAGCCTTAGCAAATTTTTCAGCTGTATCCAATTAAGATAACTCGAGGATAACATGAAAGGGAAACAGTTAGTAATAATAGGCGGTGTTGCAGCAGGAATGAAGGCGGCTACTAGAGCTAGAAGAGTCAACCCAAATCTTAAGATAACCGTCTTTGAAGAAAAAGACTATGTATCATATGCCGCATGTGGCCTTCCCTATTATACATCAGGGGTTGTTAAAGAACGAGAAGAACTTGTGCTTAGAACGCCTGATGACTTCAGGATACCCTTTGATATCCAGGTACACATAAACCATCGGGTTACGAAGATAGACCCTCAAAATAAACAGATAACGGTCTCTGGATTAAAGAGAAGGGGGGAGATCGTCCAACATTATGATAGGCTTATTATTGCCACTGGGGCAAAGCCCATTGTTCCACCTTTGCCAGGTGTTAACCTTTCAAAAATTTATACCATAAAGACCATAGAAGATGCCTCTTCTATAAAAGATTATATTGGAAGGAAACAGACCAAAAAGGCCATCATTATAGGGGCAGGACTCATTGGATTGGAGATGGCTGAGAGTCTTATTTCCCAGGGATTAGAAGTTACTATAGTGGAAATGATGAATCAAGTCCTCCCCCCATTAGATGAAGACATGGCATACTTTATTGAGAAACACCTCATTGAAAAAGGGGTGAATGTATCTAAGGAAAATCCGGTTGAAGCCTTTGAAGGAAATATGAAAGCAAGGGTAAAGCAGGTAATAACAAAAA
Source organism: bacterium (assembly GCA_009773075.1). GTDB lineage: Bacteria > Desulfobacterota > UBA8473 > UBA8473 > UBA8473 > UBA8473. Next base: position 7,637 of record WOUX01000001.1, read on the forward strand.
ATGCCCGATTTGATGCTGACTTGGTAATACTGTCTATTGGAATCAGACCCAATACACAACTGGCGCAGGAAGCCGGAGTTGCCTTAGGCGAAACCAGGGCCATCAAAGTTAACGAGAGGATGCTAACTAACATTCCTGAAATTTATGCTGCGGGGGATTGTTCTGAAACGTTCAGTCTGATAACTGGGAAACCGACATGGGTTCCCCTTGGCTCAACTGCTAATAAACAAGGACGGGTGGCAGGAGAAAATGCGGCAGGTGGTGATGCCTTCTTTAGAGGGGTATCAGGTACTATGATAGCCAAGGTATTCGACTACACCGTGGCAAAAACTGGCCTTTCAGAAAGAGAAGCTATTAAACATGGATATGAGATAGAAAGGGCTATTATATACCCCAATTCCCATACTCACTACTATACTGATGCCAAGGGAATGTTCTTTAAGATAATAGCAGAAAAGAAGTCCAACCGGGTATTGGGGGCACAGATAATTGGAGAAGATGGAGTAGATAAAAGGATTGACGTGATAGCATCTGCTATAGCCCAGAAAGCCACATTTGGAGATTTACAAGGTTTAGATCTGGCGTACGCCCCACCCTATTCACCTGCAGTAGATCCGGTAATAGTGGCAGGGTATGTCTTGTCAAATAAATCATTGGGGCTTCTAAAAGGTATGCCGGCAGATGAGTTAAAGAGGAAATTGGATAGTGGCGATAGATTTACTCTTTTGGATGTCAGAGATTATGAGGAGTACAAGAAAGGTCATATACCTGGCGCCAAACACATACCCTTCAACGAACTTCGAGGAAGGATCGGAGAACTCGACCCAGATCAGGAGGTGATAATCTACTGCCTCCAAGGACTCAGCAGTTACAACGCGATCAGAACCTTACAGGGAAAAGGTTTTACAAAAGTGATGAACCTGGATGGTGGTATCAACATGTGGAGGTGGAATCTAGAGTAGCCTAATTTCCATTCTTCCTGCCAAGCATAAACCCATTCCAAAGTTGCCTCACCTATTGACTTCACCAATTTAATACTTACCTTTTAATTTAATAGAAAAAGACCGTCCAGGAAGCATAAGAGGGAATTTTTCAGTGCGGACTAATTGGCACTCTTTAGAAAAAAGAGCTAATTGGTGTGAAATAAAAGGAGGGATTAAAAATGGCTAAGACAATTGGAATAGACCTTGGTACCACCAACTCGGTAGTAGCCGTTATGGAAGGTGGTAAACCTACGGTAATCATAAATTCTGAGGGAGGAAGAACAACCCCTTCCGTTGTAGCATTCTCAAAAAACGGAGATCGTCTGGTAGGACAGGTCGCCAAACGACAGGCAGTTCTCAACCCGGAAAATACCATATCATCTGTAAAGAGATTCACCGGAAGGAAATATTCAGAGGTTACTCAAGAGACAAAACAGGCTTCCTATACGGTCAAAGAGGGCAAGGGAGGTGCGGTACTTATACTGGCAGAAGGCAAGGAATACGCTCCGGAAGAGATATCTGCAATGGTTTTGAGGAAACTCGCAGATGAAGCCTCAAAATATCTGGGAGAGAAGGTAAAGGATGTGGTTATAACGGTACCGGCATACTTTAATGATGCCCAGAGACAGGCAACAAAAGATGCAGGAAATATAGCCGGTTTAAACGTAAAAAGGATAATCAATGAACCTACTGCTGCAGCTCTGGCGTATGGCCTGGATAAAAAGAAGAATGAAACCATCCTGGTATTTGACCTTGGCGGCGGTACTTTTGACGTCTCTATCCTGGAAGTTGGCGATGGTATTTTTGAGGTAAAGTCTACCAGTGGTGATACGCATCTGGGAGGGGACGATTTCGATAAAAGGTTGGTAGACTGGATTGCTGCCGAGTTCAAAAAAGACAGGGGAATAGACTTACTAAAAGACAAACAGGCGCTTCAAAGGCTATATGAGGCTTCAGAAAAGGCCAAGTGTGAACTGTCTACAGTGGCAGAGACAACCATAAGCCTTCCATTTATAACTGCAGATGCATCTGGGCCAAAACATCTGGAGATGAAAATTAGCAGAGCGAAATTTGAAAGCATAGTAGCAGATCTCATAGAGCGCTGTGAAGGACCTGTAAAACAGGCTCTGAGTGATGCAAAACTCTCCACAGGAGATATAGATGAGATCGTTCTGGTAGGTGGCTCTACAAGGATACCTGCAGTACAAAATCTGGTGAAGCGACTCACGGGTGGGAAAGAACCCCATCAGGGAGTAAATCCCGACGAAGTTGTGGCTGTAGGAGCTGCCATTCAAGCAGGGGTTTTGGCAGGTGAAGTTAACGAAGTTCTCTTGCTTGATGTGACACCTCTCTCTTTAGGGGTGGAGACCCTGGGTGGAATAATGACCAGGATTATAGAGAGGAACACCACCATTCCTGTCAGAAAGAGTGAAATATTTTCTACAGCCGAGGACAGCCAACCCAGTGTGGATATAAATGTTCTCCAGGGTGAAAGGGAAATGGCAAAGGACAATCGAGCTCTGGGAAGATTCCGCTTGGAGGGTATACCCATGGCACCCAGAGGGCTCCCTCAGATTGAGGTTACATTTGATATAGATGCCAATGGGATAATACATGTCGGAGCTCAGGATAAAACAACGGGAAAAGAGCAGACCATTACAATAACAGAGTCAACCTCTTTGGATAAGCAAGAAGTGGATCGTATGATCCGAGAAGCTGAAATCCATGCTTCTGAAGATGCGGTAAAGAGAGAAGATGCTGAGATCAGAAACCAGGCAGATACCCTTGCCTATACTGTTGAGAAAGAGCTGGTTAAGGCAGGGGATCGGCTGCCCATTCATGAAAAGGCTAGAATAGAGCAGCTTCTGGGTGATTTGAGGGATACTTCGAAAGAGGGTGGAAGTATAGAAAAAATACGGGCACTAACCAGTGATTTACAGCAGGCATCCAATTCTCTATCAGCTGCTTCTTATGGAGAGCAGCAGACCTCAGAACAGTCAGAACAGGAGTATGGCGGATATAACTATGGTAAAGAGAGAAACCGGGATAATGTTATAGACGCTGATTATACAGTTGATTCCTCCAGGGGTGGTTGAGGGGTATAAATTGGAATTGACTGGTAGTCAATTTTGATGTTCCTTCTGAAACTTAAGGGGGCAGATATCAATCTGCCCCCTTAGTGATATAGGGCGGGCAAAATAATTTGACAAAAATAATTCAATGGTGATAATAATAACAGTACTGGAATATTTTATTCTATAATTACCTAACCTTAGTGTCCTCCTCTGTTAGTTGTCTCTAAAAGAGAGGGATGAAGTTAAGAATGGAGGTATTTAGATGTTGGAGAAAGAAAAAGCAGTTCATTTAACCGATGATTCATTTAACGCAGAGGTAATAAACTCTGATAAACCTACATTGGTAGACTTTTGGGCTCCTTGGTGCGGTCCCTGTAAGATGGTCGGGCCTATCGTGGAAGAGCTGGCAGAGGAGTATGATGGAAAGGCAAAAATTTGCAAGTTAAATGTAGATGAAAACCCAAAGACACCGGCTCAATACAGCGTTAGAAGCATTCCTGCCTTGATTATGTTTAAGGGCGGCAAATCTATTGATCAGGTAGTTGGCGCAGTCCCTAAGGCAAAGATCGAGGAGCTGATAAAAAAGGCGCTGTAGACAGAACACTATTTTAGTATATTGTTCATGAAATACTATGGCGGGCGAGCCCCCTATTAAATACTGGGATGCCCTGCTGGATTGCGTTTCAAACTTTCTCAGCGTAGGACAACAGCCGTCTCGGCTGTCCAAGGATTGAAGACAATGAAAAGAAACAGGAATACCATCTTCGTTATTTTGTCGTTAACAGTAGTATTTGTTTTTGCGACTCTTCCAAATAATAGGTCTGAAAGAGGACCCAATCGGATGGTTAACGTAATAGGAAAGGCAGTTTGTGAGGCCGGGGAGAAACTGGAATGGCTTGATTACAAAGAGGGGAACAAGAGAGCTTCCCTTGAAAAGAAACCAATAATGATTAATTTCCATGCCAGCTGGTGTACAGCATGTAAGGAGATGGAAAAAGATACACTTAGCAACCCGTTGGTTAAAAGCTACCTTAAAAAGAACTTTATCAGCATACAAGTTGACGCTGACAGAGAAAAATACTTATCTTCAAAATATAAGATAAGAGGACTCCCTACTACCTGGTTTTTGGAACACACAGGCACCCAAATAACACATTTGGTAGGCTATATTCCTCCTGAGCAGTTCATTGAGGTACTTAAATATATAGAGGGAAAATATTATAAGAATCTGACATTTCAAGATTTCTTAAAGAGAGGGATAATAGATGGAACAAAAGGAAAGTAAAACCGATGTTTCTTCTGAGGAGATTAAAGACATATTGGAGAATTACAAAACTGTTGCCGTGGTGGGCTTATCCCCAAAGGAGGATAAACCCAGTTACCAGGTGGCCTCTTACCTGCAATCCAAAGGGTTCAGGATTGTCCCTATACGCCCTTTGGGAAACAATATTTTGGGAGAAAAGGTGTACTCCAGTCTTCTTGAAGTACCCTTTGGAATAGATGTGGTTGATATATTTAGAAAACCTGAAGCAGTTTTAGAAATTGTTAAGGAAGCTATAGAAAAAAACGCAAAAGTGGTATGGATGCAGGAAGGTGTGATCAACAACGAAGCAGCCGAGTTGGCACGTAAAGCAGGGATTAGGGTAGTAATGGACAGATGTATAAAGAAAGAGCATCAAAAGCTTCTAGGTTAGTGTAATTGAGGAAGGTCTGGAAATGGATACTACTGATTACGATGTGATAATAGTTGGAGGGGGCCCGGCAGGACTAACGGCCGGCCTATATACATGCAGATCAAGATTAAAATCCTTATTGATTGAGAAAATGGTTGTTGGAGGCCAGGTTGTCACTACGGAAACAGTGGAGAACTACCCTGCTTTTAAGGATGGAATAAAGGGGCCAGAATTGATTCAGGAGATGGAGGAACAGGCAAAGAGATTCGGATTAGAGATACTGACCGGGGATGTAGAGGGTGTAAGTGTAGCTGAAGATAATCTCAGACGGATAAAGCTCAGTGACAGGGAACTTTCATGCAGGGCATTGATAATAGCCTCAGGGTCCAAACCCAATGAAATGGGAGTAGAAGGCGAAAGTGAATTGAGAGGGAGAGGGGTTTCATATTGTGCCACATGCGATGGGCCTTTCTTTCAGGGGTTGGATATAGCGGTAATCGGAGGCGGTAATTCGGCAGTTGAAGAAGGGATATTTTTAACAAAGTACGCCAAAAAGGTCTATATCGTTCATCGTAGGGACAGGTTAAGGGCAGATAAGATTCTACAAGAAAGGGCATTTAATAATGAAAAGATAGAATTCGTCTGGAACACGGCGCTAAATAAGATTGAAGGCAACCCTACGGTTAATGCCATCGAGGTGCGGAATGTAAAGACTAATACCATATCTAAATTGGAAGTGGGAGGAGTCTTTATGTATGTGGGGATTAAACCAAACACAGAATTTTTGAAAGGCATTGTCGCCTTAGATAAGAGGGGATTTGTAATAACTGATGATGAGATGAAGACATCTATCCCGGGTATATTCGCAGCAGGGGATGTAAGAGTAAAACCGTTAAGGCAGATCGCTACAGCCGTTGGAGATGGAGCAACCGCAGCCTTTACTGCTGAAAAATATATAGAGGATATCAAACCCTGATGCAGCGTTTTTCCTAAAGGCAATAGAAGTTTGATTGAATTAAAAGAGGCTAAGCATATGGAAAAAGAAAAGGATTTTGATCAAGATGAAGTTTCCAGCGAACCCAAAATTAATGAATTAGACCAGGGCTGGGATGAGTATCTGGAGGGAATCCTTTATTATGGAATAGAATCATGGCGAGGGGGTTGATGCTGATCCTATCTCAGTAGGTTGCTGAGAGAGAAATAAAGGCATTTAGATCCTACATAAAGAAAGCAGGGCTAAAAGATGCTTATCGATCTCCAGGGCCAGATTGAAAGAATCACCTACACCAACGAGGAGAACGGCTTTACCATCGCCAAGGTCAAGGTGTATGGGCACAGTGACCTGGTAACAGTGGTGGGAAACCTGTTGGCTCCCAGGCCTGGAGAAGTCATCAAGATGAGGGGCGAGTGGGCCAACCATCCTAAATACGGCAAACAATTCAAGGCGACACATTGCAAATTCCTGGTTCCGGCCTCTGTTTACGGCATCGAAAAATACCTTGGTTCTGGCCTTATCAAGGGTATAGGTCCCATCATTGCCAAGCGTATAGTGAATGAATTTGGGGAGCAGACCCTTGATATTATCGAGAATGACATTGAAAAATTAGCTCAGGTGGAGGGCATTGGTAAAAAGCGGATTCAGATGATCAAAAAGGCCTGGGCAGAGCAGAAGGAGATCCGTGAGGTAATGCTTTTTCTCCAAACCCATGGGGTCAGCTCAGGCTACGCCACCAAGATTTTCAAACACTATGGCAATAGGTCAGTCGAGATATTGAAGGATAACCTCTATATCCTTCACCAGCTTGCCGATGATGGTCATATCTATTATCCTTACGAAAAACTTATAGAGAAGTGTCAGGAGATCCTCCAGATAGTCCAGGAGGTAACCATAACATTCGATGGCATGGACGTGGTTTACGATTACACTGACATGGACGAGATCGTCCTGGCTTATGCGGTCTCAGTACACAAATCGCAAGGTTCTGAATATCCAGCTGTAGTTATACCCATTCTGACTCAGCATTATGTGCTTTTGCAAAGAAATTTAATTTACACTGGGGTAACAAGAGGAAGAAAGCTGGTGGTGATGGTTGGCACCAGAAAGGCCCTGGCAATTGGTGTTAAAAATAAGAAAACGCAGAATCGTTATACGTATCTGAAACGCAGGCTAAACCTTCAATTATCAGGTAATTGTTTTGTAAATTGAAAAACCTGGAGCTACTTACGACTTCCTAACTTACCTGATAACCTTCATCTCAAATGAACCACCTGGAAATTATTAACCCAACATACAAGGCTTCAGCTATACCATCCAGTCTCCAGGCCTACCCCCGCTGGTATATCCACAAAAATTACAGTACCACATACTGGCACTTTCGTCTGCCTCAGCTCAGAAATTGGCGTCTTTCCTCTCTGTCCAGGGTCTTGGTCCTGTTCTCATTAAGAGCGGATTAAATTCATAGGCACGCATTCTCACAAAATCTTCCCCGCATTTGGGACATGGTTTTACCTGGGGTTCATCAGCCTCGTCTTTCTTTACCTTCTTGCAGTCCTTTTTATGAACAACACCATACATCTTCATCACCTCACAATAATATTAAATTTTTAAACAATCTATCACAAAAGCATGGATATGTCAAAAGAAAAAAGAACAGGTTTTTCTTGACACACAAAAATCTTTTACATATAAGCTAAAGTACGAAAGTGTTCCAGATGCTTTTCCTTGACTTTATTATAAATTTTGTTTAATCTATCTATGTTAAAGTTAAATAGTGAAGAGATGCTTTTGCATAAACTGTCGAATGATAGTGCTTACAGGGCCATGTTTACAGCGATTCTAAAGAACATTTGGGACACCATGTGTCGGCAGACCTGTTCTGTGAAATGTGAAGCATATTTCACTGAGATGGCTTTCAATTTGTCTTCCTAAGAACACTTTATACTAACTTTATGAAAAAATTCAAAGGCCTCATTTAAGGCAAAGGAGTTTATTGTATGTATAATGCTAGTGATATAGGTAAAATATTGAGACCCATTGCAGTTACAAAGGTTAGTATTTTAGTCTTATTTGTCTCTATTTTTTCCACAGGATGGGTAAATGGGGATACAATAAAGAGCCTATCTAATAATGGGGGCATTCATTCTGATATTTATTCTGATAATTATGATTTTACACGTGAAGATAAACCTCCACCGTATTTATTAAGAGAAGAGGCCAATAAAGGACCCATCGCGGAAAGCAATGAACTTGACTACGAAAATCAAGATGTGATTTCTGAAAAGGGAAAGAAGTATGATATCCCCATTGTAGTTAATGAAAGTGTTGAGAATTTCATCCATTATTTTCAAACAAGCAGGAAGAAGGTCTTTTCGAGATGGCTGTCCATGGCATACAAGTATGTTCCAATGATGAAAGAGATATTCAGGAAAAATAGCTTGCCCGAGGATCTCGTCTATATGGCAATGATAGAAAGTGGATTTAACCCTAAGGCATACTCTCGTGCCCATGCCAGTGGACCCTGGCAGTTCATTAAAGGAACAGGGCAAAGATACGGAATGAGGGTTGACAGATGGATCGATGAGAGGAGGGACCCTGAAAAAGCCACCATAGCTGCAGCAAGATACTTGAAAAACCTTTATGATATGTTTGGTTGCTGGTACCTGGCTGCGGCCGCTTACAATGCAGGGGAGAACAAGATTGAGCAAGCGATTGAGAGATATAACACCAAGGATTTCTGGGAGATAGCAAAGCATCCCTATCTAGCGAGAGAGACAAAGGACTATGTGCCTCAACTGATAGCCAGTGTAATCATAGCTAAGAACCCTGAAAAATACGGTTTCGATGACATAGATTACAAGCTCCCATTTACATATAATAAAGTGCAAGTTACTGATACTACCAATCTAAAGGTCATTGCTAGGGCGTGTAAAACGGATTACGATACTATAAAGATGTTAAATCCTGAACTGAAAAAAGGATATACACCACCAAACTATCCTGACTATGAAGTTAAAGTTCCTATCGGCAGAAAAGAAATATTTGCTAAAAGCCTTGTCAAAACAGAACCTAGCGATAGATCTGCCTTCATAAGACATACTGTCAAAAGGGGAGAAACTCTGTCAAGGATTGCCAGCCTATACGATACCGGTACAGGACCGATTATGCAGTTAAATAAGATAAAAAATCCAGGGAGTATAAAAACTGGAAGGACTATAATTATCCCTGTTGGAACTTCTAAAATTGCGAAAAGAGACACAGATAAAAAAAGAGGTTTCATCCTCAGTAAGGTTGCAAAAAAAGGATACTTGGACAATGAGAGAAAGGAGATAATATATACTGTAAGAAAAGGGGATACCCTATGGAATATTGCCCAGAGGTACGATCTAAAAACTTCAGAGATTCGATATTGGAATAAAATAGGGATTAAAGATAATATACATCCAGGAACTAATTTAAAATTAATGGTAAAATTGGATCTAAATACCTAAAAATCGGAAATCAAAAGTCGAGAGGCGTAAATAGAATAAAATCCATTCACAATTTCCTACTTCCGGTTTTTGATCCGCCTATATTTGTGTTATATGACATTATCATAAGCGGATTCGCCCAAAAGGAAATTTTTCGTTTTTCAGGACGGGCTATGCAGACTTCATGAAGGAACAGGGGGATATTATGAAACACAGATATGGACTAAAGACTTTAATAGGGATAATTATAGCTTCGTTTGTAGTAGGTGTAATTGTGGCTTCAGAACTGAATTTGACACCCTCCTTAAAAGCTATTTCTACTTTTGGACAGGAAAAACACAAGAATAGTGAAAACAAACCATCAACAGTGCCTGCTCAACTGCCGTCTTTTGTTGAACTGGCAAAAGAGTTAGAACCAGCAGTTGTCAACATCAGTACTACAAAGGTTATTCATAGGGGAAGGCAGGGATTTACACCTTTTCAGGGTCCTTTTGGTGAAAGAAGCCCTTTTAGAGACTTTTTCGATAAATTTTTTGAGGACATGGTTCCCAAGGATTTCAAACAAACCAGTTTGGGTTCTGGGTTCATTATAGACAAGGATGGTTATATTTTGACCAATTACCATGTGATTCAAGGGGCAGATGAAATAAAGGTCAAACTCCAAAACGGAAAGGAGTTTAAAGCAGAAATAAAGGGGAAAGACTCCAAAACTGATCTGGCCTTAATAAAGATAAAATCATGGGGAAACCTGCCTGTAGTTAAGCTGGGCAACTCGGATGAATTACAGGTGGGGGAATGGGTGATGGCCATTGGAAATCCCTTCGGGCTTGATCATACAGTTACAGCAGGGATTGTAAGTGCTAAAGGAAGGATTATCGGAGCCGGCCCCTATGATAATTTTATACAGACTGATGCTTCTATAAATCCGGGAAATAGCGGAGGTCCCCTGATTAACCTGAAAGGAGAGGTAATTGGCATTAATACCGCTATTATTTCCAGTGGGCAGGGGATAGGGTTTGCAATCCCGATTAATATGGCAAAGGGGCTTATCCCCCAACTCAAAGAAAAGGGAAAGGTAATCCGAGGATGGTTGGGTGTTGTAATACAGAAGGTCACTACTGAGATAGCAAAGTCATTCGGGTTGAAAGAGGCTGAAGGCGCGCTTGTTGCTGATGTTGAGGAAGGTGGTCCTGCGGATAAAGCAGGGATTAAGCAGGGAGACATAATAATAGAACTGGACGGGAAAAAGATCGACGAGATGAATATGTTGCCAAGGCTTGTCGCAACTCTCAATGTGGGAAAGGAAGCAAAAGTAAAGATTATAAGAGATGGAAAGGAAAATACCTTAAAGGTAATAATTGGAGAATTTCCAGAAAAGGAAATAGTTGCTTCAAGGGAACAAGCAGGAGAAAAACTGGGGATGGTAGTGCAAAATCTGACCCCGGATATTGCAAAACAGTTTGGATACACGGGTGAAAGGGGGGTTTTGGTAACCGACGTTGTTGCAGGCAGCCCGGCAGATGAGGCTGGAATAAAACAAGGGGACCTGATAAAAGAGATAAACCGTAACCCTGTTAAAGATTTGGGAAATTATATGGCTATACTGAGCAAGGTAAAGGGAGATAGTCTTCTTCTGCTTATCAGGAGAGCCAATAGTGCACTATATGTAGTGCTTAAGATACCGGGAAAGGAATGATTTAGCTATTGTCTTAACCCCTCAAATGCTTGATTCCACATTTCATTCAAAACTCAAAAAACAATTCAATATCCTTCTTAAAAAATCCTGCAATATAGATTTGCTAAAGATGGACTCCTTACCTGGGGATGCATCAAAGCGGAAGTATTTCCGCCTGTATCATGATGGGGGAACTTTGATTGGTGTCTATGGGCAAGATGGCAAAGAAAATCGTTCTTTTATATATTTTTGCAAACACTTATACTCCCTGGGACTCCCCGTTCCCAGGTTGTACACAAGCAGTATTGATAAAGGGATATACATAATTGAAGACCTGGGAGATGAAACCCTTGCTGAAAGGATTTCATCTCCTTCTATATCCAAAGAAGAGGTACTCTCCCTTTACACACAAAGTGCAAAAGACCTGGTTGATTTTCAGATTTTGGGCCATGTGGGTATTGATTATGAACATAATTGTCACCAAAGCCCGGTGTTTGATCGAAAGAATATCGAAGATGACCTTCAATATTTTATGAATAATTTTTTTGTCCTGGCAGATAATTATTTAAAGATACCCGGAATAGAAAATGAACTAAATAGATTAACAGACATTTTAGCAGGGAATAATGGTTCGCCCTGATAGGAGCCTCGGGTACGTTGACTTTCAAGCAGGTCGTCAGGGGCCGCTCCAATATGATGTTGCAACCCTACTCTATGCTTCTAAAGCAAATATCTCTGATGAAGAAAGAAAAATAATTTTATCCAGTTATTTAAATAAATTAGAAATAGTAATAGCTTCTCGAAAAGATACAAAAGGAATTGGGAAAGTTTTGGATTCAGCAAGGCTGGTAACCCGTAATGACTTTATGCCCAACTATTATTTTTTCGTCCTTTTTAGGATTTTACGGGCATTAGGGGTTTATCTGTTTTTGGCGGTTCAAGAGGGACACTGGAGGTTCTTAGAAGGGGTCCCTGAGGCATCAAAGAACCTTATGAGTATTTTTTATGGACAAAGCTTCTTAGGTAAGACTTTTCCTCAACTTCAAAAATTTGCACAACGATTAAGTACAGAAGATGCCTTTCTGTCTCCAACGAAGTTGATAAGTTTAATTAGTTCACGCTGCCCCCCCCTTCCGCTACCTGAAGCAGGTATTTGAGTTTGATTCAATGGATAATAAATTGATTGTATTGATTTATAGCTTTGGTTTTAACTATTCCCATACCCTTGAGGATTCACATGGGAACGGCGGGTATGTGTTTGATTGCCGAGGGTTGCCCAACCCAGGTAGGCAAAAAGAATTTCAGGAGTATAGTGGGCTGGATAAACCTGTTGTTGATTATCTTGAGGTTTGTCCAGAGGTTCATCGGTTTTACCACCTGACTCTGGAGCTTGTAAAAAGTCATTGTGAGGTTTTTTCAGCCCGAGGATTTAAACATCTTACGGCATCTTATGGCTGTACTGGCGGACAGCATCGGTCGGTCTATATGGCTGAAAGGATGAAAAGGGACTTAGCTCTGGCAGGATTTAAGACCGAATGCATACATAAGGAGAGGTTCCGATGGAATATTGCCTTTGCACAGCCTTGTAGAAAGGCATTTATCTTAGCTGCTGGTCTGGGGACAAGGTTATTGCCTTTAACAAAGGAAGTGCCCAAGGCACTGATTAAACTGGGGGAAGAAGCAGTTATTGACGTGGTATCGAAGAAGCTGATTGAAGCAGGGGTACAAGAGATAGCCGTTAATACACATTATCTGAGTGAGCAAGTGGAGACTCACTTAAAGAATACGCACTTAAACTGTAACTTTACAACAGTACACGAACCTGACCTGTTGGATACCGGGGGAGGCTTAAAGAACACTGAAGGTTTTTGGGGAAGTGAGCCTTTCTTTATTCATAATGTAGACATCATAAATGAAACCGATCTAAAGTCAGTCTATCGCTATCACTTAGCATCAAAGAGCATGGTTACCTTAGTGCTCCAGGAGCGACCCTCAACAAACTATTTTGTTGTCGATTCTATAAATATTGTTTGTGGGCTTTACTATTCTCAAAAGGGTCTTATTGATATTCGAAGGCAGCTAAAAGGGCCGGTTAGATACCTAGCTTTTAGTGGGATTCATGTAATTTCACCTGAAATATTTAAGGAAATAAAAGAAACGGGAAAGTTCTCTATTATCAGCCTTTATCTGAGATTGATAGAAGAAGGTTTTTTGATCTCTGCATATATAGACAACGACAAATTTTTCGCCGATATCGGAAACCCTGAAGGTCTTAAAAAGGCTGTCGAGTGGCTCTCCGAATCGAAATCCTGTATCTTTTCCTCTAAATCCCCCGTGTGAAATCGCTTAAGGGATGGAGTTTTCTTGTAGGGGGACACCTGTTATGCCTTGACATTCCCTTGCTTAGGTATTATAATAAATTGTATTTTAATCTTTCCGTTGAAGCATTCTTTCTTCCCTTATGTTTCAGGATATGAGAGTAATAAAATAAAGGGATTTGGGCAACAGCCCCTAAAGGATTGACATTGTACCTTTAAAAACATTGTAGGTTATATTTTTGTATATTTTTCCGATATAAATGGCAATAAAGAAATCATTCTCTGAAAAAATCATATGTAAAAACAGAAAGGCATGGCATGATTATTCTATTGATGAGAAATGCGAAGCAGGCATTGTGCTTAAAGGCAGTGAGATAAAATCATGCAGGCTTGGAAAAGTAAATCTAAAAGACAGCTATGCTAAGATAAAGGATGGGGGACTATATTTAATAAATACACACATTTCTCCTTATGACCATGCTAATCAATTTAATCATGACCCACTCCGAGAGCGCAAGTTGCTCCTGCATAAGGGAGAAATAAAGCGCTTGATCGGGAAGATTAACGAAAGAGGGATGACTCTCATCCCTCTGAGTATGTATCTAAAAAATGGGAAGGCAAAGGTAGAGTTGGGGCTGGCAAGGGGCAAGAAACTCTATGATAAGAGGGAGAGCATAAAAAAGAAGACTGAAGAAAGAGATTTAGAAAGATCCTTGAGGTTGAAGTAGATACCCACGTTCTTTGAAATAGGTTAAATAAAACACCTCGTTTTATATTATTTGTTATTTATACCAGCAAGAAGTAATTTAGGGGGCGACATGGTTTCGACGGGGATAGTTGAAACCTAAGCTGCATACCGAGGCCCTATTCACTCGTAAAACAATAGGATCTAAACATAATCGCAGACAACTACGAATATGCCTTAGCCGCTTAAAGCGGCTAACGTTCCCCCAGTCTTTCCTGCGGGGCTGGACGGAGCGACGATTAGCAGGATAGTCTCCTTTTGATGCTTATATAAAGGGGATAAAACAAAAATAAGCTAGTGCTTTAATGACCCTGCCTGTAGGGGCTTTAAAACGCGAAACTAAAATACAGGCTAAGTATGTAGATGCTTAAGTGGAATATCTTCGGACGCGGGTTCGATTCCCGCCGCCTCCACCAATGATTTAAGGGTATTTCCCCCGCACCCCGCCCTGTGGGCGGGGTGCGGGGTTTACTATTTATCCAGAGTATGAGGGGAAAAACCTTGAAACAGTTGGCTTCAACGGTATCGGAGAAAAAGAATGTATCACATCCTAAAAGCCAGGAGAGACAATGAGAAATGATGGGCGTATGCCCAATGCAATACGGAAGGTAGCCATAACAAAAGACTATATAAAACACGCAGAAGGCTCGGTATTAATTGAAATGGGTAATACTAGAGTGATATGTACCGCTACTATAGAAAATAGGGTCCCCGCTTTTTTACAGGATACTGCTCAAGGCTGGGTAACTGCTGAATATTCCATGTTACCAAGATCAACCATGGTACGTACAGTTAGGGAGTCGTCTACTGGAAGAAAGGGAGGCAGAACCCATGAAATACAGAGATTGATTGGCCGTTCTATGAGGGTAGTTACCGACCTGAAGGAATTTGGCAAGAGGACCATCCTGCTGGATTGTGATGTTATAGAGGCAGATGGTGGTACAAGGACGGCATCCATTACAGGGGCCTTTATTGCCTTGGCTGAAGCATTCAATACACTAAAAGCAAAGGGGGAGATTGGCAAAATGCCAATTTTAGATTACGTAGCTGCCATCAGTGTAGGTATGGTGGATGGACAGATGCTTCTTGATCTAAATTATGAGGAAGATTCCAAAGCTGAAGTGGATATGAATTTCGTAATGACTGGTAGCGGTTTGTTTGTTGAAATACAGGGTACTGCAGAGAAGAAGGCTTTTTCAAAAGAGCAGATAGATAAAATGACAGAACTGGCATCCAAAGGGATACAAGAACTGATTGCAAGGCAGAGGGAAATAATAGGAAATCTTTTTTAAATGGAAATTGTTATAGCAACTAGAAATGAAGGGAAGTTACAAGAGATTAAAGAACTGATTAAGGGACTGCAAGTTGAGATTTTATCCCTGAAAGATATTCCAGAAGTACCTGTTGTCAGGGAAGGTGGTTCAAGCTTTAGGGAAAATGCCCTGATGAAAGCGGAAGTTATAGCTTCTTTCACCAAGAAGGTTAGCGTTGCTGATGATTCAGGATTAGAGGTGGATTTCCTTAAAGGGGAGCCAGGGGTTTATTCTGCCAGGTTTGCCGGGGAAGATGCCAATGACGGTGAAAACAATAAGGAGCTGCTTAGGAGACTTGAAGGTGTTCCAATATCCAAAAGGGGGGCTACCTTCAGATGTGTAATCGCTGTTGTTACCCCTGAGGGAAAGAAAGATATTGTCGAGGGTGAATGTAGGGGAATAATTCAATTTGAGGAAAGAGGGGAATTTGGTTTCGGGTATGATCCCCTCTTTTTTTTCCCTGAGTACCGGAGAACCTTTGCAGAGTTATCACCAGAGATAAAAAACAAAATCAGCCATCGGGCAAAGGCTATGGAGAAACTGAGAGTTGTGCTGAAAGAGTATCTAAAAACGGAAAAACGAGCGTAGAAAAAGGTTGAATTTTTTTTGTTTATATGCTACTAAACACCTTTATCTTTTTGACGGGGCGTAGCGCAGCCTGGTTAGCGCACCTGCCTTGGGAGCAGGGGGTCGGAGGTTCAAATCCTCTCGCCCCGACCACTTAAGGTTAATGGCTTCGTAAAAAGCCCATCCCAATTTTGACTTTTTACGACTTTATCATGTTTGTTTTCCAAAGCTCTCAAGGTTGTAAACACGGGCGCCCGTAGCTCAGCTGGATAGAGCAACGGACTTCTAATCCGTAGGTCGTCCGTTCGAATCGGACCGGGCGTGCCAGAAATTAATCTTATAATTCATCCTATGGTGAGTGTAGCTCAGTTGGTTAGAGCACTGGATTGTGGCTCCAGTGGTCGAGGGTTCGAATCCCTTCACTCACCCCATGCGCCCGTAGCTCAGCTGGATAGAGCGTCGGACTTCGAATCCGCAGGTCGTCCGTTCGAGTCGGACCGGGCGTGCCAAAGGGGCCGTTAGCTCAATTGGTAGAGCAACTGACTCTTAATCAGTAGGTCGCAGGTTCGATCCCTGCACGGCCCACCATAAACTTAAGTCCTTTTCGCTCCATAATTGGAAACTGAATGGGGAAAGATTTAAAATCTGTCCCCATGTCCTAGCGAGAGTGGCGGAACTGGCAGACGCACTGGACTTAGGATCCAGCCCCTTTTAGGGGTGGGGGTTCAAATCCCCCCTCTCGCACCAAGTTTATATCTTTCTTTACCTGGGGGTTAGATGAAGATAGAAATAGAAGAGATAAGTCCTGTCGAAAAAAAGTTTACTGTTACCCTTCCGAAAGAATTGGTTACAGGTGAGCTGGACTCTGCCTATGAAGATTTACGAAGGAAGGCTAAGGTAAGAGGGTTCCGTCAGGGCAAGGTTCCAAGAAGTATTCTTGAAAGATACTATAATAGACAGGTAGAAGGCGAGGTTGTTATAAAGCTTGTCAATGATTCCTACTTTAAAGTGCTGGAAGAAAAAAATATAACCCCGGTTTCACAGCCAATAATAGACGATAAGGGGCTGGAAAAAGGGAAGGAATTTACCTATTCTGCCAAGGTTGAAGTTAGACCTGAGATAGATGTAAAGGGTTATATAGGTATAGAGCTAGATAAGGGCAAATTAAATATATCGAAAGAAGATATAGACAAAAAACTTGCAGAGTTGCAGCGATCAAATGCACAGTTACAAGAGGTAGAAAAGCCTCGTCCCATTAAGGTTGGGGATTTCGCTGTTATTGATTATGAGGGGTTCTTGGATGCTGAAGCGATTGATGGAGAAAAGGTTATCGACCATTTACTGGAAGTGGGGTCTGGATCCTTTTCGAAAGCGTTCGAAGAGCAGTTGTCAGGATTAAAAAAAGGGGATGAAAAGGATATTCAGATAACCCTGCCGGAAGAATACAACAAAAAGGATTTAGCGGGTAAAGAGGTAACCTTTAAAGTCAAAATCAAAGGGATAAAAGAAAAGATTCTACCTGAGTTAAATGATGACTTTGCCAAGGATTTGGGAGAATTTGAGACATTAGAAAAACTTAAGCAAAAGATAAGGGAAAATTCAGAAAAGCTGGATAAAATCAGAATAGAAGCTAACCTTAGAGACCAGCTTTTAAATAAATTGGTTGAGGCAAATGCCTTTGAAGTTCCGCCTTCATTAGTCAATCAACATCTTCAAGATAAGATAAAAGAAACACATATGCGGCTGGCTCTTCAGGGGTTAAGTATGGAGCAGGTTGGCATATCTACCGATAGCATTAAAGAGAGTTATAAAGACCAGGCTGAAAAAGAGGTGAAAGCCAGCTTCCTTCTTGAAGAGATTGCGAAAAAGGAATCCATACAGGTAGACGAAAAATATATTGAGGATAAGATACTTGAAATTGCAGAAAATTCCGGGCATAACGTTGAAGCTGTCAGAAATCATTACAAAGAAGACGAAGCGAGAGAGAGATTGAAGACTGGACTCAAAACAGAGAAAACCCTTGATTTTATAATCGAAAAGGCTAACATAAAAGAAGTAGAAAGAAGGGAAAATGACACTAATTCCAATAGTGATTGAACAGACTGGTCGTGGAGAGCGGGCTTATGATATTTATTCCCGTCTGCTAAAAGAAAGGATTATATTCATAGGTACTCCTATAGATGACATTGTGGCCAATCTGGTTATTGCCCAAATGTTATTTTTAGAGTCTGAGGACCCTGACAAGGATATTCACCTTTACCTTAATTCGCCGGGCGGTATAGTTACTTCTGGTCTTGCTATATATGACACCATGCAGTATATAAAACCCAGGGTTTCAACATTGTGTATGGGGCAGGCTGCAAGTATGGGGGCGTTGCTTTTGACAGCAGGAGAACAGGGAAAGAGATATGCCCTTCCACATTCCCGAATATTGCTGCACCAGCCTCTGGGTGCATTCCAGGGACAGGCTACAGATATAGAGATCCATGCTAAGGAGATCCTCAAGATAAGAGAACACTTAAATAAGATATTGGTTCATCACACTGGACAGCCTTTAGAGAAGATTCAACGAAATACAGAGCGGGACTTTTTTATGAGCAGCGAGGAAGCTAAGGAATACGGAATTATTGATGAAGTTATTAAAAAGAAGGCATCTGTCTAGCCGGGTTTATTTCATTGTTTATGTTTGTGTTAAATAAACAATAGGGGGGAAATAAGTGAATAGGAAAGATGATGATATAGTTGAGAATTTAAGCTGCTCATTTTGTGGTAAAGGAAGAAAGGAAGTAAAAAAGCTGATAGCTGGTCCCACCGTCTACATCTGTGATGAATGTATTGAACTTTGCAATGATATTATTGCTGAGGAGTTTGAGAAAGAGGACAAATACATTGGGTACTCCATGGTCCCCAAACCCTTTGAGATAAAGAAGTTCCTGGACGAATACGTTATAGGGCAGGAAAGTGCAAAAAAGATTCTTTCCGTTGCAGTACATAACCACTACAAGAGAATAAACTCCAAGATAGATATGAACGGGGTTGAGCTTCAAAAGAGTAACATTATACTTATCGGACCTACAGGTTGCGGCAAAACCCTCTTAGCTCAGACTCTCGCTAAAATTCTCCAAGTCCCTTTTGCTATTGCAGATGCTACAAGCCTTACCGAGGCTGGATATGTTGGAGAGGATGTTGAAAATATTATACTTGCTTTATTGCAGGCTGCCGATTATGATGTTGAAAAGGCGTCAAAGGGTATTGTTTACATCGATGAGATTGATAAAATCTCCCGGAAATCTGACAGTCCTTCCATTACCAGGGATGTATCAGGAGAAGGGGTACAGCAGGCCCTTCTAAAGATCATCGAAGGTACAGTAGCCAGTGTTCCTCCTAAAGGTGGCAGAAAACACCCTCAACAGGAATTTCTTCAAGTAGATACAACCAACATCCTTTTTATTTGTGGGGGGACATTTCATGGACTGGAGGAGATCATCCAAAGACGAATAAGGGGAAGTTCAATTGGTTTTGGTTCAGAGATCAGTGGTAAGAAAGGAGGGCAGATTAACGATATTCTAGTGGAAGTTCAGCCAGAAGATCTATTGAAATATGTTTTAATCCCGGAATTTATTGGGAGACTGCCAGTGATTGCCACCTTGAGTGATCTTAACGAGGAATGCCTGGTAAGGATATTAAAAGAACCAAGAAATGCTCTGGTGAAGCAGTATAGGAAGCTGTTTGAATTTGAGAAAGTTGGTCTTAATTTTACAAATGATGCCCTGGTAGCAATAGCAAAAGAGGCCCAAAAGCGGAGGTCAGGAGCTAGAGGATTGAGATCAATTATGGAGAATATTATGCTGGACATTATGTACGAACTGCCATCTCAATCGGACATCCGAGAGTGTGTTATAACCGAAGAAGTAGTTCAAAAAAAAGAAATTCCTATACTTGTATACGAAAAGAAAGCAGAATCTGCGTAGACAGACTGAAGGTAGTTAGCCTGTAGGAGGAAATCATGTGCGACCTGAACGGATAGCCTGTAGACTGTAGCCTAACAGCCTTCAGCCTAAACAACCTAATTAGGTCAATGCGCAGTGACTAATAGCCTTCAGCCTACAGTCTAAACAACCTGAGTAGTAACGGACAAATCTGATTAAGAGGATACAGAACAATGTTGTTTAAACTTTCCAAAGGCACTGGTAACACAGCTAATGTTGAAAGTATATATCCTTTGTTGCCCCTTAGGGATATTGTAGTATTTCCTTATTCGGTGGTGCCACTATTTGTTGGTAGGGAAAAGTCGATAGATGCATTGGAATATGCTCTGAAGAACGAAAAAAGCTTATTCCTGACTACTCAAAAGGATGCTAAGGTTAACAACCCTTCAGAGGATGATATTTATAGAGTTGGGACATTGAGTACCATCCTTCAGCTTTTAAAACTACCGGATGGAACAGTTAAGGTTCTTGTTGAGGGTAAAAAAAGGGCAATGATAAGGAAAATTATCCCCAATACACAGTTCTTGGAGGTGAGTGTTGAGGAGATAAATGATTTCCAGAAAATAACGAATGTAATTGAGGCTTTGATGCGAAATCTTAAAAACTCCTTTGAGATTTTCGTCAAACTGAATAAAAAAATCTCCCAGGATATGCTATCTTCCGTATTGTCCATTGATGACCCAAGTCGTTTAGTCGATACAATTGTTGTTCACGTAAATATTAAGTTAGAGGATAAACAGGATATTTTAGAAACCTTCAACCCTGCAGAGAGATTAGAAAAGCTATTTCAACTAATTGAGTCTGAAATTGAAATCCTCCAGATAGAAAAGAAGATTAAGACTAGAGTTAGAAAGCAGATGGAGAAGAGCCAAAAAGAATACTACCTAAACGAACAGATGCGTGCAATTCAAAAAGAGATGGGGGAAAAGGATGAGTTTAAGACTGAGCTTAAGGAACTAGAAGAAAATATTAAAAAGAAAAAGATGTCAAAGGAGGCAACAGCAAAGGTTGAAAAGGAGTTTAAAAAGCTTAAAATGATGGCACCTATGTCTGCTGAAGCCACAGTGGTACGGAATTATATAGACTGGTTGATCTCCCTTCCCTGGTATGATGAAACTGAAGACAAGCTCGACATAACAGAAGCTGAGAAAATTTTAGATGCGGATCACTACGGGTTAAAACAGGTCAAGGAACGAATAGTAGAGTATCTTGCCGTTCAAAGCCTGGTTAAGAAGATGAAGGGACCAATCCTTTGTCTCGTGGGTCCTCCAGGGGTGGGTAAGACTTCTTTAGCTAAATCTGTTGCAAGAGCAACTGGAAGGAAGTTTGTCAGGTGTTCCCTTGGTGGAGTTCGTGATGAAGCTGAGATAAGGGGTCATCGTAGGACTTATATTGGTTCAATGCCTGGTAAGATCATCCAGTCTATAAAGAAGGCAGGCTCAAATAACCCTGTATTTCTGCTAGACGAAGTGGACAAGATGAGCACTGATTTTAGAGGAGACCCATCATCTGCATTAATGGAAGTATTGGATCCTGAACAGAATCAGGCATTCAACGACCACTATATAGATGTAGACTATGATCTTTCTGAGGTGATGTTCATTACCACAGCAAATACTTTGTTTTCAATCCCTCTCCCTCTGCAGGATCGTATGGAGATTATTCGTATTGCTGGATACACCGAATTAGAAAAATTGAATATAGCCAAAAAGTTTTTGATTCTAAAACAGATAGAAGCCCATGGTCTGGCTGATAAAAATGTGGTATTCTCACTTCATGCTATTCTAGGTGTAATCCGTAGATATACCAGGGAAGCAGGTGTCAGGAATCTTGAACGCGAGATAGCATCTATTTGTCGGAAAGTAGCAAAAGAGGTCGTCAAAAAAGGGAAGAATACAAAAATCAGTATTCAATCAAGTAGTCTTCAGAAATATTTAGGAATTCCCAAATACAGATATGGTAAAGTGGAAGAGGATGACACAGTGGGGCTTGCAACTGGCCTTGCCTGGACCGAATTGGGGGGGGAATTACTTGCCATAGAGGTAACAGTTATGCCGGGCAAGGGGAAACTGACTGTTACTGGAAAACTGGGTGATGTCATGCAGGAATCTGCCCATGCTGCTCTTAGTTATGTTCGGTCAAGGGCGGAACTTCTTGATTTAGAAAGGAATTTTTATCAAAATGTTGACATACACATACATGTTCCTGAAGGGGCCATACCAAAAGATGGGCCTTCGGCTGGCATTACCATAGCAACCTCTATAACCTCTGCGTTGATTAAGAAACCTGTGAGGAAGGACATAGCTATGACAGGGGAGATAACCCTTAGGGGCAGAATCCTTCCCATTGGTGGATTTAAAGAGAAGGTTTTGGCTGCCCACAGAGGTGGCATAAAGACAATCATTATTCCTAAGGAGAACGAGAAGGATATTAAGGAAGTCCCTGCCAGGATTCTAAAGACAGTAGATATTGTTATGGTAGAACATATGGATGAGGTATTGAAAAGGGCTTTGATACTGGATGACCCTGATAATTTTATGAAAAAGAAAAAGGATGAAGGGGTTACTGAGAAGTTCTATGAACAGGAAGGAATCCAGGAGGTTACAAACCGATCTGTAAATTAAAGTGAAAAGCCATTATTTATTTGGGCGGGTAGCTCAGTTGGGAGAGCATCGGCCTTACAAGCCGAGGGTCACAGGTTCGAGCCCTGTTCCGCCTACCATATCCGATTTTGCCAATGCAAAAGCGGGGTTGTATAAATATAGGGGTCGTAGTTCAGTCGGTTAGAACGCCGGCCTGTCAAGCCGGAGGTCGCGAGTTCAAGTCTCGTCGGCCCCGCCAGTATTTTTAAGGGGTTAACCGAACGGTTAGCCCCTTTTCTTTTGCTAGTGTCTCAGGGTGCGGATTGTTGTACTTCCTGCTTCTTTTCAATAATCCTCCTGATACTTTGAGACAAAACCATCACAACCTCGACTTGCAGGGCAGATGCTTTTCATTGGCAAAAATTGTTGACTTTCGTAGCCTATGGGCTATTATTAATAAACAAATAGAAAAAACATAATACCATGCAAAGGAGTGCGACACATGGAATTAGGATTTAGGGACAGGTTTATAGGTTTGTGGGGAAAATACTTTGATGGCGCTGAGCTCCCAATTACATTCTATTATACTGACCAGGAAGGGCGTGGTGAGCTGGTGCACGCTACGTCATCAGGTCACCAGTGTTTCCTTGGAGTTTTGGGTAAGGTCTGGAAAGGGCAGTCGTTATGTTTTGGAGCAAATTCTTTCGGCTGCAGTGGTGGGAAAAGGTATCTGGGATATACTCAGGAGCTGAGGCCAAACTTCGAATATTTCCTTTCCTGCGGAATAGAAGGAGAAATGGAAGGAGAACGTTATAAAAAGACCCCTGAAATAGTAAGACAGCTTGTAAAGGACACTCCTCGTTTTGAGGCACCCGGCAAGTATATTGTATTCAAGCGGTGGGATAATCTTGAACAGATAGATGAACCTGAAGTAGTAATATTTTTAGCCCGTCCAGATGTTTTGTCCGGTCTTTTTACCTTGACTGGTTTTGAAGAAACCAATCGAGAGGCAGTGATTGCTCCTTTTGCCGCAGGTTGCGGGTCAATTGTCCTATACCCATATCTGGAAATCGACAGGGACCGCCCTCGGGGTATCCTTGGAATGTTCGACGTTTCGGCACGCCCATACGTGCCAAAAGACACACTCAGTTTTTCCGTACCAATGAACAAGTTCAGGAGTATGGTTGACGATATGGAGGATAGCTTCTTAACTACGCAGAGTTGGGTAAAAGTTAATAAGCGGATTAAGGATAAAAAAATTTAGCTGGTATTGGTATAATTTTGTCTATGGAAAGGCAGGGCTTCAAAGTATTCCTGATTATTTCTATTACCGTTCATCTATGTATCATTTTTCTTGTAGGTAACCTTTCCTTCAAACCCATTAAAGGTCACACTCTCGCAGTAGAGATACCCCCTCTATCTTCTAAACCTAAAGAAAAATCCTCAAATACCAAATTTACTAAACACTCGGTAGAAAAATCACTTCAGTTAACCTCTATTCATATTGGGTCAAATAATATTATTGAGGGTTATAAAAACAGGAAAGCCTCATATCCCAAAAGAGAAGACACAATCCTGTTGAATACCAGGAACCCAAAATATATTCCTTATTCCTCTGAGATCAAAAGGAAGATCGAATTGGTATGGGAGTATCCCCACAAGGCAAAAAAAGAAGAAATGAATGGAAAACTAACCTTGATATTTTCAATTTTAAGAAATGGCGATCTTGCTGGGCTTCAACTGTTACAGTCCTCTGGATTTCCGATTCTTGATAACGAAGCTTTTAATGCAGTTAGACTTGCAGCCCCTTACTATCCAATTCCACAGACGATGGAGATTAACAAATTAAATTTTATAGCAACATTTGAATATCGGATAAACTACTGATAAACTATAGTATGTATTAAAATAAAAACAGGCTGTGTGTTTGAACAACAGCCTGTTAACAAACAACGAAACAGGTAAGTTCAACCTTGAACCATGTCCTTGGAGACAGATAAGAGTCAACAGTTAACGATGAACCCTTCCACTATTTTTACGTCCCCATCTCCCATGATGCCAGATATTTTCCCTGTTCTTCTGTTAAGGTATCTATCTCTATACCCATAGATTCCAGTTTGAGTTTTGCTATCATCTGGTCTATTTCTGCAGGGACTCTATATACCTTGTTCTCAAAAGTCTGATTATTGTTAGTCAAATACTCTGCTGATAATGCTTGATTCGCAAAGCTCATATCCATAACACTTGATGGATGTCCCTCTGCTGAAGCAAGGTTAATAAGTCTTCCCTCACCCAGTATATTTACCCTATGATTATTGGATAAGGTGTACTCATCAACAAAATCTCTAATTCTCCTCTTGTTGTTACTGATTTTTTCCAGCCCTTGCAGTTCCAGTTCCACATTAAAATGACCGGAGTTAGATACGATAGCGCCATCTTTCATTGTCAGGAAATGTTCTGTTCTTATAACATTGATGTCACCCGTAAGAGTACAGAAAATATCCCCTATTTTGGCTGCATCTGCAATCGGCATCACCCTGTATCCATCCATAACAGCCTCTAGAGCCCTCAAAGAGTCTACTTCAGTTACTATTACATTGGCCCCCATCCCCCTTGCCCTCATAGCCACACCCCTGCCACACCAGCCGTATCCACAAACCACAAAGACTGCCCCTGCCAAGAGACGGTTTGTAGCACGAATAATTCCATCGATGGTGCTCTGTCCAGTTCCGTAACGGTTATCAAAGAAGTGTTTTGTATCTGCATCATTCACTGCCACAATAGGAAATCTTAACACCCCTTTTTCTGCCATGCTTCGAAGCCTTATGATTCCAGTGGTAGTTTCTTCAGTTCCTCCAACTATTCCGTCAATCAACTCTGTTCTTTTAGAGTGTAAGATAGAAACCAAATCAGCTCCATCATCCATGGTAATCATAGGTTTCATATCCAGGACCGCATTGATGTGCTTGTAATAGGTGTCGTTGTCTTCTCCCTTCCTGGCATATACCGGAATCTCATAATCCTTTACCAAAGATGCGGCCACATCATCCTGGGTACTGAGAGGGTTAGATGCACAAAGGAAAACCTCTGCTCCCCCAGCCTTCAAGGTTCTCATCAAACTGGCAGTTTCCGTTGTAACATGAAGACAGGCAGCCAATCTTATCCCTTTCAACGGTTTTTCCTTTTCAAACTTCTTCTGTATTGAGTTCAAAACCGGCATGCTCTGGTTTGCCCACTCGATTCTGAGCCTTCCTTTTTCTGCAAGGTTCATATCCTTTATATCAAAATCCACTCCAACCTCCTTATGTTTAAGCTTCTCAGTTTACGGTTTCCTTACTGACCCCTGACTCCTATATACCCGCAGCCTTTTTCAATATGTCAACCTTGTCGGTCTTTTCCCAGGTAAAGTCAGGATCCAGCCTTCCAAAATGACCATAACATGCGGTTTTTTTGTATATGGGTCTTAATAGATCCAGATTTTCTATTATAGCCGCAGGCTTCATAGAAAAATGTTCCATAACTATATCGGCAATCCTGTCCGTTGGTATAACACCTGTCCCATTGGTATTTATCATCACTGAAACAGGCTCCGCTACACCAATCGCATAGGCCAGTTGAACCTCGCATTTTCTTGCCAGACCTGCTGCTACCAGATTCTTAGCTATATAACGAGCCATGTATGATGAACTCCTGTCAACCTTGGATGGATCCTTACCTGAAAAACATCCACCCCCATGGCTCCCCTGTCCACCATAGGTGTCCACGATTATCTTTCTGCCGGTCAAACCACAATCACCTTGGGGACCGCCAACAACAAATCGTCCTGTCGGGTTAATGTAATACTTGGTCTTTTCATCTAAGAGATCTTTTGGAATAACCTTTTTTATAACCTCTTCGATTATGCTTTCTCTCAACAATTGGTATTTCACATCCGGAGTATGCTGAGAAGATACAACTACTGTATCAATCCTTATAGGTTTATCATCTATATACTCGATAGTGACCTGGGATTTTCCATCTGGTCTTAGGAAGTCTACTATACCTTCTTTTCTAACCTGTGCCAATCTCATGGTTAGTTTATGGGCATAGGTTATAGGCATGGGCATCAACTCAGGGGTTTCATTGCAGGCATAACCAAACATCAAACCCTGATCACCTGCCCCCTGCTCTTTCCCATCGAATGAATTTACACCAAGGGCTATATCGGGCGACTGCTGATCAATAGAGGTAATTACCGCACATGTCTCCCAGTCAAAACCCATGGATGAATCGTTATACCCAATCTCTCTGATTGTCTCCCTGGCTATCTGGGGTATATCCACGTAGCAAGAAGTGGTAATCTCTCCTGCTATTATTGCCATTCCCGTTGTAACCAGGGTTTCGCAAGCAACCCGCCCCTTAGTGTCCTGAGCAATAATTGCATCCAAAATAGAATCAGAGATTTGATCGGCTATCTTATCAGGATGGCCTTCTGTTACCGATTCTGAAGTAAATAAAAATCTGCTCATTGACATAAAAATATCCTCCTTAATCTTTTATAGCAAAACAGGAAAAAACTTCAATTTGAATTCCTCAAATCCTTAAACTCCCTGGGAAAACGCTTTATCATCTCTTCCTTAACAAAGGATTTGATCTCTGAAGCGGTTGAAAACCCCATAATGCTGTCCAAAAGTTCCTTTGATTCCCTGTATGTTATAGAACGTATGATCTTCTTAACTCCTAAAACCGACAGGGCATTCATGCTCAATTCATCTAAACCCATTCCCAGAAGGATAGGGATATATAATGGTTCTCCAGCCATCTCTCCACACATTCCTACCTTGATGCCTGCATTATGTCCACAGTCAACCACATGCTTTATCACTCTTAAGACCGCTGGATGCAGGGGTTCATAAAGATAAGCTACATGTTCGTTTACTCGATCGATTGCCAGCGAATATTGGATGAGATCATTGGTTCCAATGCTAAAAAAGTCTACTTCTTTAGCTAAGATATCAGCCAGGGTAACGGCTGATGGGATCTCTATCATTATCCCAATCTTGATATTAGAGTCGAAGGGAATCCCCTCGTTTTTCAGCTCTAATTTTACCTTTTCTAATATCTCTTTTGTTTGAAGGATCTCACTAACCCCTGAAATCATAGGAAACATAATCTTAATCTTCCCGTAGTTGCTGGCCTTTAAAATCGCTCTCAACTGGGTCTTGAATATATCAACTTCTCTTAGACAAAATCTAATGGCCCTGAGGCCCATAGCAGGGTTCATCTCTTTAGCCAGATCAAGATGAGAAATGAATTTATCTCCACCAATATCCATGGTTCTTATGGTTGTATAGGAGTGAAATCGCTCTACAACACTCTTGTAAGCCTGAAACTGTTCTTCCTCCGATGGGAGTTCCTTTCGCCCCAGGTATAAAAACTCGGTTCTATATAAACCTATCCCTTCTGCCCCATGTTCCAAAACTGACGGGATTTCTTCAATCAATTCTATATTCGCTACAACCTTAATTTTATAACCGTCCAACGTCTGAGCAGGCAGGTCTTTATATTTAAATAGTTCTTTTTCTAATCTTTCATAAATTCGCTTCTTCTCTAAATACTCATTCAGTACCGTCTTTGTAGGATTGATTAACACTATGCCTGTATTACCATCAATTATAAGGGAGTCCCCTATCTTTACCTCCTGGGTAATCCTTTCCAAACCAACCACAGCAGGAATCTCTAACGCCCTTGCCATGATTGCCGTATGAGATGTCTTCCCGCCTATATCGGTTGCAAACCCAATAACCTTATCCCTTGTCATCTGTGCTGTATCAGCCGGCGACAAATCATGGGCAACAATAATAACCTTTTCTTTTAAATCAGAAATACTATCCTGGTTCTTTCCTAAGAGATTTCTAACAATCCTTTCTCCAATATAATCAACATCACTCTTTCTTTCACTCAAATACTCATCATCTATATTTTTGAAGGCCCCTCTAAGCTTTTGCAGGGTAATCTCCAATGCCCATTCGGCATTGACTTTTTCTTCTCTTATCCTCCTTATAGTTTCGTCAATAAGCATTCTGTCTTCAAGTATCATAAGCTGCGCGTCGATAATATAAACCACCTCTTTGGCATCTTGACTAAGGATATTATCCTTTACCTTTAAACACTGCTCTTTTGATTCTTCAACAGCGATTTTAAAACGTCTCTCCTCTCCCGGCACTTCAGCTTCACCAATAAGTCGATATGCAAGCATATCTACCCTGTCTCGATCAATTGGTTGAGCCTTCCCAATAACTATTCCAGGAGAGCCTCCTATACCCTTTACAACGTAGTCTTCCTTCCTTTTAAGTTCCATCCCTATTCTTCTCCAAATCTTTCCTCTATTAGACGGCCCAATTCCTCTATAGCTTCTCTGGCATCTCTGCCTTCAGCTCTTATAACAATCTCGCTTCCTTGTGAAGCGGCTAACATTAATATTCCCATTATGCCCTTGCTATCAATCTCCAGCCCATCTTTTTTAATGCTAATATCTGAAACAAATTTATTGGCCGTTTTAACGAGCTGAGTTGCAGGCCGGACATGGATACCCAGTTTGTTCTTTATAGTAAAGGACTTACTTTGAATATGGTATTCCTTTCTATCTTCAGAGTTATTATAGTCAACCATATCTTCTTCCGGAGCTTTGATCTCTTAAACTAACCCATGGATTTTCTTTAAAAATTTCATAGAATTAGGTTCTTTTCCCATTTGGTACTGTATAAAATTGGCGATGGCGTCTTTACTCTCCATTAACGCCTGCTTTGAAAATATCAGCCGATGAATTTTTCTGAAGTCCATATCTCTGGCTAAAAGCAGTATCTTCAAGGTTCCTGGAGATATGGGAGATAGGTTTCCCTGTCCATGTGAACACCTGTTGCAAACTATCCCCCCTTTAACTGAACTGAACCAAAACATCTCACCATTAGAAAGTCTATGCCCGCATGTCAAACACCCCTGCAATTGAGGTTGATACCCAACAAGAGAAAGGAGACGGATCTCAAATATCCTCGCAATTTCTTCGCCAAGTTTGTGACCGTTAATCATGGACAATGAATCAACCAGAAGATTAAAAACCTCATTGTTCTTTTCTCTCTCACCAACTAATTCATTAATCAACTCAATAAAATAGCTTCCATATGCCATCTTTTCGATATCTTTATAGATTTCCATATGTGCTTTAATAATGCTACAATTATTTATCCTTGCCAACTCCAGGTTTTCTTTTTGGAAGAAAAGAAGGCTGATATAGGAAAACAACTCAAGAGTATTGCTAAACCTCTTTTTGCTCTTTTTCGCCCCTTTTGCAATTCCTCTCAATTTTCCAAAATCTCGGGTGAAGAAGGTTACGATCTTATCGGACTCGCTAAAATCCATGGAGCGAATAACGATAGCATCAGTTCTATAAAGAGGCATAGAGAAGGAATCCTTCTTTCTAAAGAATATACTTTGAAATCCAACATCTCTATCGCAACGCATTGTTAAGCTAATATGTTAAATATACGTCAACCACTTCTTGTATTTCTCTTGTTTCCCACGTATTATATCGAAGAATATATTCTGAAGGGTTTGGGTAATTTCACCAGGCTTACCGTTACCGATGCTTCTATTATCCACCTGTCTTATAGGAGTAATCTCAGCCGCTGTTCCAGTGAAGAATGCCTCATCAGCTACATATAGTTCATCTCGGGTAAACCTCTCCTCAATCACCCTTATTCCTCTATCCAAAGCAATAGATATAACTGATTCCCTTGTAATTCCAGGCAGCACAGATGTAAGGGGCGGGGTCTTCAAGTCTCCCTTCTGGGTAATAAAGATATTTTCACCTGTAGCTTCACAGACGTACCCCTCAGTGTCTAGAATGACAGCTTCATCATAGCCATCCTGCACGACCTCTCTTTTAGCCAAAACCGAATTTACATAATTTCCGCATATCTTTGCCTTGGTCATCATAATATTAACATGATGACGGGTAAACGATGAGGTTTTAACCCGTATTCCATTCTTTAGCCCGTCATCACCCAAATAAGCCCCCCATTGCCAAACAGCAATAGCAACTCTTATTGGGTTGTCTTGTGGATGGATACCCATTGCCCCGTCACCGATAAATACAATAGGCCTAATGTAGCTCTCTTTTAAGCCATTAATCTTTATGGTCTCTATAATCGCATTGGTTATCTCTTCCTTGCTAAAAGGGATATCAATCTGTCCAATATGGGCAGAGTTGAAAAAACGGTCTACATGTTCTTTTAATTTGAAGATTGCAGAACTTCCGTCATCGCACAGGTAACATCTGATGCCTTCAAATGCCCCTAAGCCGTAATGTAAGGTATGGGTTAAAATATGTATGTTGGCGTCGTCCCAATCAACAAATCTCCCATCCATCCATATCTTCTCTAACTTCTCCACCATGGTGGCTTTTCCTCCTTTTAATAACATAAAAGCATCTATTAAGAATTGATTAGACTATATCATTGCAAATGATAAGTCAAATCTTTTTGCCGTATCCAAATTTTCAGGGGGAACTGGTGAGGGTATCTATTCTGTATTGGTAGTCAATTGACATAGGGAATATATTATATATACTATTTACAACCCTCTTTTAACTTCTTTAAACTATCTAAAAAGGGTTTAGTTATAACTCCCTTCTCA
>WOUX01000233.1:0-3106 GCA_009773075.1 bacterium
TCCAATGCCCTCTGTTTGTCCTCTAACTCCTTCAGCCCCTCTTTCCCCAAAATTCCTTGCCTCTCAGCCTCTCTATTTTTCTTTTCTTCTATTAACCCTTCATAATCATTCAATCTCTCCCTCATCTCACCTATGGAATCCGTATTGGTGTCGCCAAGGATATTTTTGAACATCACTTCATACTTTCCGTTTTGCTTATTAGCCTCCAATAATTCTTCTTCGGTATCAGCAATATTTGAATCAAGAGCAGACTTGACCCTCTTTAATTCCTTATATCTCTCCCATTCCTTCTTTAAGGTCTCAACATCCCTCTGCCGGGCATCCTGAAGAAGGACGGTAATCCTCTCTTCCAGCTCCTTCAACTGTGCACAGTCTTTTTTGATACCATCCCTCAATATCTGGAGTCTGGCCAAGTCTACTGATGGGTTAAAATGTAGTCTTTCATATATAAGGTACAATGCCCAAAGGAACGTTGGAAACCCTATTAAAACAAGCAGCCCTCCAATCCATCTTAAAAGCCCATGGAAGCTAAAAGAGAAAAAGAGCCCGGCTAATGAGAACAGTAAGCTAGGGAATATAGTTAATCCAATCTTTCTCCATGAAGGAATTCTGGAAGATTCGTGCTTCAAGGTTGACTCCATCCTGGTCACTTCGACTTTTGCAGCCTCGGTCTCTTCTTTAATCTCTGACCTGCGATACTCCCACCCTGGAAGACCCTGATCGATGGATTTGCTGCAATCCTCAAGCGGCTTCAATCTGTCGAGTTCTATCTGAACCCTGTGTCTCTCTTCTTCCGTTACTTTCTTTTTATTCTCCAACCTTATGAGTTTATCCTCTATAGCCTCTTTAGACGCTATCCAGTCAGGCACTTCATTCTTTATGGTGTCCTTATGGATTTCAATAGACTGTAATGCCTCTATCCTCTTGCCAATCCTTGAAAGGCTTTCATCGATGGTTATAACCCTTTGTATTTGCTCTGAAACCCTGTCCAAATCTTCAGCAGACTTTTGAAGCTCTTTCTGAATATTACCCTTCTTTTCTTGTTTCCCCAGCAGATATCTGACCTCTTCCAGTTGTTTTCTTTCTCCTGGAATCTCCTCTTCCAGTTTGCTTACAGTATCTGTCAGCCTGGATAGCTCTTTAAATCCGTCTTTTGCATGTTTGAGGGCAGAGGCAACCGCCTCTCTCTCCTCTTCGAGTATGTCATACTCCCGTTTTCTGGCATGCCTTATCTCAGTTGTCTTTGAAGCCTTTATGTCCAGCCTTTTTGCCTTGAGGATATCTATTATCTCTTTTGCATTGCTCTTAATGGAACCAGTGAGCACCCTCTGGATTAAATGCCCTACCTCGGACAGATTCTCGCTTACCTTAGACAGCTCTTGCTGTCTCACACAGCAGGTAGAGGTAAACAGACCCAAATTCTCCATGCCAGTGTGATCGGATACATACTGTTTTACCTTTTCCGGGTCATTTGTTAACTCTCTATATGCCGCCTCATTATCAACGAGTTCTCCCAGGGAAACCCTGTTCTTTATAAAATCCCTTTCAATTTGAAAGAGCCCGTTATTAACCCGGTATTGAATTACTGTCCGGAACTCGCTGGGATTGGTCCATGACCACACAAAAGACCTGTTCAATCGTTCACTCTGTTTACCCAGGCCAAAGAGACCAATCACAAGGGCATCCTGAAGGCTTGATTTACCAGCCCTGTTTCTTCCAACAAGGATATTAATATTATCACCAAATTCCACTCTTTGATTATCAGAGTAAACCCTTATTCCTGCAAATTCGATGGACCTGATCCTCATCTCTTTTCGGCCTCTCTGATGGCATTGATTCCAAGGTTAAGGGCTACCTTAAGAAGCTGTTTTTCCTCCTCATTCTCTGTTCTGTCTATCTGGTCTTCTAATTTGCGACAGAACCTTCCGATTATGAACCTTGGATCAACAGGAATGTCTATGGGGGTATCTAACCGGTTTTTATTAATCTTCAGCAGGTAGAGGTAAACAGACCCAAATTCTCCATGCCAGTGTGATCGGATACATACTGTTTTACCTTTTCCGGGTCATTTGTTAACTCTCTATATGCCATCTTCCTTTGAACCTCTTCAATTGTTATGTTAACCTCACCTTGGTCAGAGATCTCCCCCAATATTACATATCGCTTCCCGGCATTACGCTCATCCAGGTTTAGCCCCTCCGGGGCGCCGGGATAAAAACATGCCTTTTTTTCCTCTGAAAAAATCCCCAGGTGCCGATGGTAGTGCCCCAAAGCTATATAGTTGAATGGCAATCTTTTCAGTTCTTCCAATGAAAAAGGCTGATCCCGATACTCCTGATTCGGATACTCATACGAACCGTGAAAAAGCAGGATAGAGTTTTGGTGACTGATCTTGAGTCCAGGCTTCTCAAGCAACCTGAAATTGGATTGATTTCTGTTATAGGCACATCCAACCACTGAGACTTTGAAATGTTCGAGGTCTATCGTTTCAAACTTGGGAGAGGTGAAAATGTGGAGGTTTTCCCCAAGAGAATTAAATTCTCTATCCCAGATCCCATTTGGGATAGAATAATCGTGATTCCCGGGGATTATGAAAATAACCACATTGTTATCGCATAACATCCTGAAGGTTTCGAAGACAAATTCCAGATCCTTCTTAGAGGGGTTGGGTGAATTAAACAGATCGCCGGATATTAGAAAAAGGTCAATACCCTTTTCTACAGCCAGACCGGCTATTCGACGAAAGGTGAGACGGATGTCCTCTCTCCTCTCTTCACCTCTTTCATCGAATTGATCAAACTCTCTTCCTAAATGGACGTCGGCAGTGTGAATAAACTTAACCATAACGCAAACCTACCATAAAGAAATTCTCTTTGTCAAAGCTATTTTAGGCCAGGATATGCGATTCAGGCACAGGACTCAAAACTTCAGACCACAGACTCTTGACTCCTGACTTCTGACTTCTGACTTGACATACATATTGCTCTTATATATTATTCTACTGCATTTTGACAATACGCCAAAGATTATCAGGAGGGATAATGGCACACG
The DNA here is from genome assembly GCA_009773075.1 of bacterium. Lineage (GTDB taxonomy): Bacteria > Desulfobacterota > UBA8473 > UBA8473 > UBA8473 > UBA8473. Next base: position 3,052 of record WOUX01000233.1, read on the forward strand.
TTTTAAAGGCGTTCTTAGAACCGAAAAGCATTGCTATAGTTGGGGTTTCCAAAAC
>WOUX01000233.1:3163-6123 GCA_009773075.1 bacterium
AGAGAGTTCGGCTTTGCCGGAGATATCTATCCTGTTAATCCTGAAGGAGGTGAGGTTTTAGGGTTTAAGACATACAAAAGCATCAAAGATCTCCCCAAAAATATAGACCTGGCCGTCTCTATGGTGCCTGCATATGATACCCTTGAATTGTTGAATGACTGTGCAGATAAAGGGATCAAGAATGTATTACTGGTCTCCGGAGGGTTCTCTGAATCTAGTGAGATTGGGGCAAAACGCCAGATGGAGGTAGTTGACTTAGCAAAACAGAAGGGAATAAGAATAATGGGCCCTAATGCAGTCGGCCCTGTCAATACCTCTAACAGCCTTGTGCTGCACTTTTATCCGATGGGTTACCTTAAGGAAGGAGGAGTGGCATTTATAGCTCAAAGCGGTCAATTCTGTTGTCCTGTTATGGAACATGTTATGTCATCTATGCACCTTGGGGTAAGCAAATCCATAGACCTGGGAAACTGCTGCGATATAGACGAGGCTGAGGCAATGGAGTATCTGGAAGAAGACCCTGAAACAAGGGTTATTGCTATGTACATGGAGAGTATCAGGGCAGGCAAGCGATTTCTGGAGGCTGCGAAAAGGGTCACTAAAAAGAAACCCATAGTGGTATTTAAAACAGGAAGGACAGAGGATGGGCTGAAGACCGCTGCATCCCACACAGGCGCTATAGCCGTAGATGATACAATATTCGATGTTGCGCTGAGACAGGCTGGGATTATAAGGGCTTTTGACCTGGATGAATTCCTTGATCTTACAAAGATATTTGACTCCAGACATATACCAAAAGGAAACAGGATAGCGGTTATAACTTACAGTGGAGGTATCGGATCAATGGTTGCCGATGCCTGCGGAGAGTTTGGCATGAAGCTGGCTGAATTCTCAAAGGACACCATTGAAAAGATTAAACCGTTCATGCTTCCATCCACAAGGATATCAAATCCCTTAGACTGTTTTGCTGTAGGGGTGCCGCTGGATATAAATGATGTGTATCGGGCGCCTCTAGCCGCCTTTATGCATGATCCCAATGTGGATATTGTCCTTTTCTGCCTTATGGTAAACAAGTGGGTTTGGAGTGTGGATTTAAATCATGTGTTAAGTGATTTAAAGCAATACCAAAATAAGCCGGTGGCAGCCTGGGTAATAGGTGAGGATACGTTAGTGAGAGAACAGACCGGCACCCTTGAAGAAAACGGCATCCCTGTCTTTGCATCCCCTGAAAGGGCAATCAGGGCATTAGGTGCCCTATGGAGATATCACTCCCGTATCTTTAGATAGGGATTACATTTTACCACATGAGGAAGCAAGAGCTTTGAAAAAGCATCCCTTTTCGCTTCAGCATACATTAGGTGTGACCTGCGAAGGATTGGAGAGAATGTGTACATGATCTACTGGCTTTGGGACTTCTTCGTCCACCTGGACGTGCACATGGGAGATGTGATCAAAACATATGGAATTTACACTTATGGCCTGCTATTTATCATTGTTTTCTGTGAGACCGGCCTGGTGGTGACGCCAATTCTGCCCGGCGATTCCTTGCCGTTCTCGGCCGGGACGTTTGCGAGCTTGGGATACATGGATATCTGGTTACTTCTTGTCTTGCTTTCGGTCGCCGCCATCGCGGGAGACACCGTGAATTACTGGATTGGACACTACCTTGGGACCAAGGTATTCCAATACAAGAAATCCCGTTTTTTCAACCCGGAGCATCTCAGGCGCGCTCACAAGTTCTATGAGAAGTACGGTGGAAAAACCATCATCATCGCCCGGTTCGTCCCCATCATTCGCACTTTCGCTCCGTTCGTAGCCGGGATCGGCTCCATGAGTTACGTCCGTTTCATCGCTTACAACGTGATAGGCGGACTGGCCTGGGTCTTGATCTGCGTGTTTGCCGGATATTTCTTCGGGAATTTACCCTTCGTAAAGGAAAATTTCTCCCTGGTCATCCTGGCTATCGTCTTTATCTCCATCCTGCCGGGCGTCATCGAGTTACTGCGGCACCGACAACCAGGGGCTGGGGGATGTGACTGATGTCCGACTGGATTGCCATAATCATCCTCGGTTTAAAATCTGTATGCTACGGAGCTTTAAAGTTGGGAAAAGATACTGAAGAGATATCAAAGACACTTGGGGGATATAGCGAACAGCAAATACAGCAACTCAAAAGGGAAGAGGTAGTCTAACACTGTGTTTTCGACACCTATCGCTTCTTATAGACAGTAATCCTCTTTCCTATTCGGCCTACTGAAAGCAGCTCTTTAAATGCCTCGTGTTCAATATAGCCAACGAGCATGGCCCCTTGCTTCAACTCTTTAACCAATTTCTCTTCAAGACGCTTCTCTTCAAAGCTGCCGCTCATAAAATAGTAGATAACATCGTATCCGGAAAAGTCTGCCTCAAAAAAATCACCCCTGATAAGTTCTGTTTTAGACAGATCAAACCTGTTGGATAGTTTGTCCCGAGCCTTGAGACTTGAATTAAATATATCCTCATCGAATTCAATTCCAGTTGAGGCAGCGCCAAAAAGAGATGCTAAAAAAACCACCCTTCCATCGCCACTTCCAAGATCGAGGAAGCGAACTCCCGGTTTCAATACCTTGTTGAATGCCGTCAATACGTTTGGGTCCTTTATTCTGGTTGGGACAAAGATACCTTTTTCGACATAATAGCCACCTGTTTTAAAACTGAACAACTGATTCTCAATCTTCTTTGACAGAGACTGGTCACACGCTTCTACTATAATATCTAGCATTTCCTCTGTGATTGCCTGAGATGACTGAGTATGAATAGGAAACAGACTCCCTTTAATTGAGGACTTGTCTTCTGCGATGCAATAACGGGCTGAATAAGAAATAGAGAAGAAAAAAACAGACAGGACAGATATTAGAAGCAAAGTATAGTTTTTTTTGTTGGTATGAACAGGTTTTATATCTGACATTGTATGCTCCTCA
>WOUX01000234.1 GCA_009773075.1 bacterium
AGGTCTTGGGGACCTACCTTTAAAAAACCCGTAACCTCTTCCACCGTCTTCCTGTCCGGTGTATGAACCTTCTGGACATCCTTTGGAAGCGCTGATTCTTTCTCTTGAAAACTGGGATTTGAGTGTTTCGCCTCTGCCTTCTCTACATTTGCAGCGTAACTGCAGGAATAACAACTCACAATTGCACTTTCCCCTGAGTCTGCCATAACCATAAATTCATGGGAAAAGCTCCCACCAATTGCCCCAGAGTCTGCCTCTACTGCCCTAAATTCCAGTCCACATCTCTCAAATATTTGGTTATATGCCTGAAACATTCGATTATAGCTCTCTTCCGCACCACCTTCGTCGACATCAAAGCTGTAGGCATCCTTCATGGTAAATTCTCTGCCCCTCATTAACCCGAAACGTGGGCGTACCTCATCACGAAACTTGGTTTGAATCTGGTATAGGATCAAGGGTAATTGACGGTAAGACTTAATCTCCCTTCTGATTAAATCAGTAATTACCTCTTCATGGGTGGGACCGAGACAAAAATCGCGGTCATTCCGATCCTTGAATCTCAAGAGTTCTTTTCCATAGAGGTCCCATCTTCCACTCTCCTGCCAAATATCAGAAGGCTGAGCGCTGGGAAGGGTTACCTCTTGAGCCCCTGCCCTGTTCATCTCTTCCCGGATTACCTGTTCCACCTTGTTGAATGTCCTTCTGGCAAGAGGCAGATAGGAGTAAATCCCTGCTGCCAGTTTCCGAATCATCCCAGCCCGAAGCATCAGTTTATGACTTACCACCTCAGCCTCTGTCGGGTCTTCTTTTAAAGTTGGAATTAACATTCTCGAATAACGCATAGTCCCTTTCCTGAGTGTCCGTCCATCGTTTACCATTGTTCGTTAAAGATTCTTAACCATCTCTTCTACCTCTTTTACAAACACATCCGCAAGTTCTTCCTCTTTAAGCTTTTTAACTACCCTGCCCTTCTTAAATAAAATACCAATCTCTTTCCCACCAGCGATCCCTATATCTGCCTCTCTGGCTTCCCCAGGTCCGTTGACTACACAACCCATGACAGCTATATTTAAGGGCATTATAATATGAGCTAATCTCCCTTCAATCTCATTGGCCAAATTAATCAGGTCAATCTCACACCTGCCACAAGTAGGGCATGATATGAGGTTTATACCGCGGTAGCGGAGCCCTAATGACTTGAGAATCTCATATCCAGCCCTGATTTCCTCGATAGGATCAGCGGTTAAAGATACACGAATAGTATCCCCTATCCCTTCATTCAACAGTATACCAATCCCTATAGATGACTTTATTGTCCCAGAAAAGGATGTCCCTGCCTCTGTAATACCTATGTGAAGGGGATAGTCAACCTTTTGCGACATTAATCTATAAGCCTCAACAGTATCAAGGACATTAGATGCCTTTAAAGAAACCTTAATATCATGGAAGTTCAAAGATTCAAGAATATCAATATTGCTTAGTGCACTTTCAACCATGGCCTCAGGAGTAGGATGACCATACTTGGAAAGGAGCTTTTTTTCTATCGAGCCAGAATTGATCCCTATTCTTATTGGTATCTTTCTATCCTTAGCCGCCTCCACAACAGACTTAATCTTTACCTTGCCACCAATATTTCCAGGATTGATCCTTAAACCATCTACTCCCCCCTCAATAGCCCTAAGAGCCAATCTATAGTCAAAATGTATATCAGCTATGAGGGGGATACTTATACCCTTTTTTATTTCACCCAGTTTCTCTGCTGCTTCCATGTCTGGAACGGCAACCCTTATGATCTCACACCCTATCGATTCCAATCGACGGGCCTGTGAAATGGTAGACAGGTGGTCCCTGGTATCGGTATTGGTCATTGATTGAACCGAAATCGGGGACCCACCGCCGATTTTAACATTGCCTATCGAAATCTGTCTGGTGTTTCTTCTTTTCATATCCGATTCCCGGTAGGAAAATAGGAGCTGAGCTTTAACCCTAAGTCCTTTTAAAGACTCTGAAAATATAACACCCAGTAAAAGGTGAAGTCAAGGGGAAAAGAAAAGAGCCTAATATCTGAAGGCTATGGTCTAATGTCTGAATCACAGTGAATCGCTGTTTTGTCCTTGACATAAAATTATGACCTTCTGTATACTCTCGACATCTAAAAACGAAATCCTACAATATATCCACTTAGGAGGTTACTTAAATTTTTATAATTTTCTCTATTGACAATGGAGACATTTCAAACTATTTTCTAATACAATATTCTGCAAATGATGCGGAATGACATGTCTTGATACTTGGAAAGTATGCAAATCGAAAATTGTTGAAATTGCTGCAATTCTTCTTTTAACGCATTTAAGGAGGACAAATATGGGGGGAAAGGTGTTTATTCATGGCTACGAGGCTGTGGGACGTGGGGCTTTGAACGCGGGATGTCTGCATTTTTTTGGTTATCCCATTACGCCACAAAACGAGATAACAGAGTTCTTTGCCCGTGAATTACCAAGAAGAGGAGGACGTTTTGTACAGGCCGAGAGTGAGTCATCATCCGCCTCTATGGTCTTTGGTGCTGCTGCTGCAGGAGTCAGGGTGATGACATCTACGGCAAGCCCGGGCTGGGGATTGATGCAGGAGATACTATCTCATATAAGTTTTTGTGAATTACCCTGCGTTGTAGTGAATGTTCAGAGAGGGGGACCTGGGCAGGGCACTACCCGTCATGCCCAGACCGATTATCTGTCTGCTACACGAGGAGGCGGACAGGGAGGGTATAAGACCATTGTCCTTGCCCCTTCATCGGTTCAGGAATGTCACGACCTAATGCAGCTTGCCTTTTACTTGGCAGATAAGTATCGCATCCTTGCAGTGGTTTTGGCAGACGGTATACTTATCCAGATAGCCGAGTATATCGAGGCAAAACCTCTGATCATATCCATTCAACTAGGGGTCTCATACCCCCTATTTATAAAACCATCATTGAACAGATTCACGAAAAATATAAGAAGATAACTGACTCTGAAGTGAGGTTCAGAACATATCAGGCAGAAGATGCTGAATTACTGTTGATATCGTATGGGTACGTGGCCCGTTGTTGCGAGGAAGCCGTAAATATGGCCCGCAGCGAGGGGCTGAAGGTAGGCATGGTCCAGCCCATAACCCTTTGGCCGTTTCCCTATGATATGTTAAAACAAAAGGCATCTCAGGGTTGCAGGTTCCTTGTTGTTGAAGACAGTATGGGTCAGCTATTGGAGGATGTATGGCTGGGTGTTGAGGACAAAAGCCTTGTTTCGTTTTTAGGGATGTCTTCCAGACATGTTGCTGGAGAATTGGGAATGATCTTTCCAGAGACCATTTTCGAGGAGGTAAAAAAGTTAGCATGAATGACAAAGCCGATTCTGTGAATAAAGAAAAGATTTATGGGCATTCAGATTATAAGCTCCCCTTTTCACTGCCATCCTGTCCAGGTTGCGGGAGCCCACTGGCATGTAAGATTATCATGGATGTCCTTGAGGAGCTGGGGGTTATTGAAAAATCCGTGGTTGTAATTGGTGTCGGATGCGCTGGTATGGGGTTTTTTGGGGCAAAGATAGATATGGCTATGTGTGCCCACGGGCCCTCCCCTTCTGTTGCTACAGGGATAAAACAGGCCAATTACGATGATGCCATCGTTTTTACCATTCAGGGTGACGGTGATTGTGCAGCCATTGGTGCAGGTTATCTGGTTAACTCTGCCGCCAGGGGCGATAAGATCACTATATTTATGCTCAATAATACAAATTACGGAACTACCGGGGGACAAATGGCGCCA
>WOUX01000235.1 GCA_009773075.1 bacterium
CTCCCGAAGGCGTTCGGTCTTTATCTCATTCATATCGTATTTTGTAGCACTGATTATCCTAACATCTACATGGACGGTTTTAGTACCACCTACTCTCTCGAATTCTCTTTCTTGAAGAACGCGCAGTAATTTGACCTGAACTGTAGGTGATATATCGCCGATTTCATCCAAAAAGAGCGTCCCTTTATTTGCCAGTTCAAATCGGCCAAGCTTTCTTTGAATTGCACCTGTAAATGCACCTTTTTCATGACCAAACAGCTCCGATTCCAGAATCGTCTCAGACAGGGCAGCACAGCTCACCTTAATGAAAGGATCATTTTTGCGACGGCTATTAAAATGGATGGCATTAGCAACCAATTCTTTTCCAGTTCCGCTCTCACCTTGAATAAGAACCGTTGAATCTGTTTGTGAAACGGTTTTTATAAGTTCGTAAATCTCCTGCATCTTATGGGATTTTCCTATCAGGTTGCCAAAGTGGTATTTTTTCTCCAGTTGCTGACGAAGATAGACATTCTCTTCTTTTAAACACTGAAAAGAGCTGATATTTTGGAGTTTCAAAATCAGTTCATCGAGAGAAAAAGGCTTTGCAATAAAATCGTGGACACCTAATTTCATTGCCTCCACAGCCTTTTCAATTGTGCCATGTGCTGTAATCATGACTACAATTGTTTGGGGATACGGCATGACCATGTCTAACAGTACTATATCAAATGACCCCTCTTGGAACATCATAAGCCCTTTTTGGCCATTTTCAGCCATCTCCACCGTATATCCGGCTTTGGCTAAAGCATCGGATACCGTTACCAGTAAGATAGGCTCATCATCTATAAGTAAAACCTTACCTCTCTCCATCCTGGAGCCCCCTTAAAAACGATTTATGGGTTTTCTCTTCCTGATGATTGATAGGCAAAAGGATCATGAATTGACTTCCAAAGCCTTCTTCACTTTCCACCTGGATTTCCCCGGCATGGTCCTGAACAATTGCGTAACTGACAGAAAGACCAAGCCCGGTTCCTTGTTCGTGTTCCTTTGTGCTGAAAAAAGGATCGAAAATCCTATCCAGGTTTTCCTTTGGAATCCCGCATCCCCTATCCCTTATTATTATACTCACATTTGCATCCTCTTGACAGGTCTTGATCCAAAGGTCTCCCCCTTCTGGCATAGCTTGGATGGCATTCAATATAAGATTCACAAAAACCTGAATCAACTGATGAGGATCTGCTAATATCTTTGGAATATCTTCATCAAATTCTTTTCGGACGGTAATACGATTTGAAGAAAAGTGATGGGAGGTCATCTCCAACGTCCGGTTCATCAACATATTAATATCAGTTGGTTCGGGCTGAAAATTCCTTTGCTTGCCAAAATTTAAGAGTTGTTTAACTGTCTTGCGTATTCGTTCCAGACCCGTTTGGATCAGGTGAAAGTACTTGGCTCTGAACTCCTCATCTTGTGAGTCTTGTCTGAGGGTTTCAAGACAGGTTAGAACACCCCCTAAGGGATTATTGATCTCATGGGCTAAACCCGCTGCCAGTTTCCCCATAGCTGCCATCTTCTCAGTCTGAATCATGTGAGCATGGGTGCGCCTAAGTTCCCTTCTCGCTTGATTGAGGTTATCCATCATGGAGTTAAAAGCCTGACTCAGAAACCCTATTTCATCCTTGTGGCTAATAGAAGATCGGATGGACAAATTCCCCCTGCTAACCTCCCTCAGATCGTCTGTCAATTTCAGAACAGGCTTGATAATCTTTAATATTAAGACATAGACGATAATGAACGTGAGGGCTATAAGCCCGACGGCTAAAAGAATTATTTCATTGTAAGGTTTAACCAAATATCGTTTGAGCAAATTGTCTTGCAAATTCTGCAAAGGAAACCCAACCCTTAAAGCACCCAGAATCTTAGATCCATGGACAAGGGGTATAGAAATTTCCAACATTTCCTGGTCAGCTTTATATCTTCGAGTGAGGGTATTACCAGGGAGAGTATCTTGCAAAGTAGTTTGCCCCATATGAATCTCTCTGTATCCCTCGAAACGTTCATTATAACGATCTCTTATTATCTGGCCCGAGGTATCGGCAACAACAACATACCCTATATTCAAGTTTTCGTTAGCCATAATCTGGCCAATATAGTTATCTAACAACTCCCATTTCTTCTCCATCTCTGGTTTCCTATTCATTACGGCATCAGAAATAGAAACCGCAAACACTCCTACCAGCTCTTTCTTTCCCCGTTCCAGGATCTCCCTTGTTAAACAGTACTCTCGGTAAATGGAAAAAGCCACCATAATGATAACCATTAGGATCAAAAAACCGGAGATAAGATAGAATTTAGTCTTAAGACTCCACTCATTTTTATGAGAGATTGAAAAAAAAGGCATAAAACCCTCTTGTTAATTACTGTTGACTTAACTAGCACTTATTTATATTATTAGAAAAAGGAAGTCAAGGTGGAAAAATAAATACATGAATACCGTCGTTCCCTCCTTGTAACTGGTTAAATTATTAGACTGTTTAGGAAACCCGTGCAATTTTTCCCTTGACTGAAAGGTAAGGATTATTATAAAAGTACCCCCTCGACTGTGAAAGCATGAAAAATAAACAAGCGCTAAACGAAAAGTCTATCGAGAAGCCGGCCTTGGCATAATAACATAACAGCCAGAATCAATTTTTTGTTCAAGAATAAAAGGAGAATTTCCATGGCAAACGAGAATCAATATTGGAGCAAAGAACTGGAAACCATGCCTCAGGAAAGATTGAAAGAGCATCACTTAGATAGAGCAAAGAAACAGTTAAAATACGCTTATAAAAACTCTCCTTATTACAAGAAGAGTTTTAACGAGGCTGGAGTGAAGCCAGAGGATATTAAGTCCTTTGAGGACTATCAAAAGGGCATACCTTTCATCTCAAAGCCCAAAATAATGGAAATTCAAGCTCAAAATCCACCTTTTGGAGACTTATTAGCAGTCGACCCAGAGGAGCTCAACCAGCTGTTTTACGCTCCTGGCCCAATCATCTATCCATTTACACAGGAAGATTGGGTTTGCGTAGTGGAGGGTGCAGCGAGGGCGCTCTTCACCATGGGTGCCCGTAAAGATGATATCGTGGACTGTACAGTTAACTATAATTGGGTAATTGCTGGTAAACTCTTGGACGATGCTATGAAAATGGCTGGTACTGCAGTAATTCCGGGGGGGGTTGGCATGACCAGGACACATATAGAAGTGATGAAGCTGACCAACTGCACTATCCTTTTTGGATTCCCTACTTTCTGTCAACAGCTGGCAGAGACAGCAAGAGAGATGGGGCTTGATCCAAATAAAGACCTCTCTATCAGGCTTGTCCTAGTCTTTGGTGAAGTGAGGACAGAAGCTGGCAAAAAGGCATTAGGAGAAGCATTTGGGGCAAAGGTCAGGGAACTGTACGGTACAGCAGACTTAGGGATAGTTGGCGCAGAATCCCCAGAAGGCGGTGGTATGCACCTTGATCCAGATGTCCTTGTAGAGATATTGGACCCTCAGACAGGGCAGCCTGTAACCTGG
>WOUX01000236.1 GCA_009773075.1 bacterium
CTTTTCTACTTCAAATTGGGGTTTGATTAAGGCTATCATATAGCCTTTTTCTTTTATCAGTTCAGTTACTTTGGTTAGTACCTTGGTCAGGGATATGAATGAGATGTCTATTATAGCCAGATCGGCTTTTTCATCGATTTCTTCTGGGGCTATATAACGGATATTCCTGCGTTCCAGACTGACCACTCGGGGGTCATGTCTTATTCTCCATGCGAGTTGTCCATAGCCTACATCAACGGCATAGACCTTTCTAATCCCCCTCTGTAATAAACAGTCAGTAAAACCCCCGGTAGAAGCCCCTATATCAAGGGCTACCTTGTCCTTTACCTCCAGCTTGAATTCATCCAGGGCATAGGCTAACTTTACCCCCCCACGACTTACATAGGGTATATCATTCTCTTTTAATTTCAGGGAAGAATCAGTTAATACCTTTGTACCTGCCTTATCAACCCTGATACCATTTACAGAGACCTTACCTTCCATAATCAGGGCGCTTGCCCTTTCCCGGCTCTGGGCTAACCCTCGATCAACCAATAGTTTGTCAAGGCGTTCTTTCTTTTTTACCACCATACCCCTGGCTACTCACCCTTTATTGCTGCCACCTTGTCCCTCAATACCGCCTGTGCGGCTGCCAGCCTTGCTATAGGAATACGGTAAGGGGAACAGCTGACATAATTCAAGCCTGTTCTATGGAAAAACTCTACGGAACTGGGGTCTCCACCATGTTCTCCACATATACCTACCTTCAGGGTGGGTTTTGTTTTTCTACCCCTCTCAACACCCATCTCGACTAACTTTCCAACCCCACCTTGATCCAATTGTTGAAACGGATCCTTCTCCAGTATACCTTCTTTGACGTAGTGGGGCAGGAATTTACCTGCGTCATCCCTGCTCAATCCAAAGGTCATCTGGGTGAGATCATTGGTTCCAAAGGAGAAAAACTCTGCCACTTGGGCGATCTCATCCGCTGTAATAGCCGATCTGGGCAGCTCTATCATTGTTCCCACCAGGTAGTTTAACTCGATCCCATAGGCCACTATTACCTCTTTCGCAACCCTGTCCACTACCTCTTTCTGCATAATCAATTCCTTTACATGCCCTACAAGGGGTACCATTACTTCAGGAACAACTTTGATACCCTCTTTTGCCACCTGGCACGCCGCTTCAAATATTGCCCTTGCCTGCATCTCAGTAATCTCCGGATAGACTATTCCGAGACGGCATCCCCTATGGCCAAGCATGGGATTGGTCTCATGCAGGCTTTCTATCTTGGAGGTCAACTTTTTTTTGGATATCCCCATTTTTTTAGCCAGTATATTGACATCTTTAGGATTCCCAGGAAGGAATTCATGAAGGGGAGGATCAAGGGTTCGGATGGTGACCGGCATCCCGTTCATCAGCCTGAAGATACTCACGAAGTCTTCCTTCTGCATTGGCAGAAGTTTCCCCAATGCCCTTTCCCTTCCTGCCCTGTCATCGGCCAGGATCATCTCTCGGATTGAATCTATACGATCTCCTTCAAAGAACATATGTTCGGTCCTGCAAAGTCCTATGCCCTCAGCGCCAAGACTTATAGCAATGCTAACCTGATCGGGTTTGTCGGCATTGGTCCGTATCCCTAAAGCTCTGATCTTATCGGCCCAGGACATTATCTCTGCATATATCTGATACGTCTGTGAGTCTTCTGGCTTCAAAGTTTTATCTATCATTACCTGTAGAGTTTCTGAGGGAGTGGTGGGGATCTTACCGAGGATAACCTCTCCAAGGGTGCCATCAATAGAGATATAGTCTCCCTTTTTTATGGTATTGTTCCCAACTTTCATCTTTTGCGCGGTGTAGTCAATCTCCAATGCTCCACAGCCAGCCACACAAACCTTTCCCATCTGTCTGGCAACCAGGGCAGCATGGGATGTCATTCCACCCCTGGCGGTTAAGATACCCTTGGCTGCATTCATCCCTCTGATGTCTTCGGGTGATGTCTCAATCCTCACCAGTATAATACTAGCCTCGCCTTTTTTAGCAAGCTCCTCTGCTTCTGCAGCGTTGAATACAACCTTACCACAGGCAGCCCCAGGGCCTGCATTCAATCCTTTGGCCAACAGTCTCCCTTCCTTTATGGCATTTCTCTTTTCTTCCGGGTCGAAGACAGGGTTTAACAACTGGTTTAACTGTTCAGGCTCTACCCTCATAATCGCTTCTTCTTTTTTGATCAACCCTTCCCTCACCATTTCTACCGCTATACGGAGGGCAGCAAAACCAGTGCGTTTCCCGGAACGGGTTTGGAGCATCCAGAGCTTTCCTTTCTGGATGGTAAATTCAATGTCCTGTAAGTCTCTATAATGTTTCTCAAGTTTATCTCTAATGTCGACCAGTTGGCCATAAATATCAGGCAGTTCTTCTTCCAGAGAGGGAAGAGGACTATCCCCTTTTTGGATTTTGTTGATAGGTTTTGGGGTACGAATGCCTGCCACCACATCTTCTCCCTGGGCATTCATGAGGTATTCTCCATAAAATATATTCGTCCCTGTAGATGGATCACGGGTGAAGGCGACCCCTGTACCACTGTCATCACCCATATTTCCGAAGACCATTGTCTGTACATTTACTGCTGTTCCCCAATGTCCGGGTATGTTGTTGAGTTCACGATAGGCAATCGCTCTGGGATTATTCCATGAACCGAATACCGCCCCAATTGCTCCCCATAACTGTTCCATGGGATCCTCGGGGAAGTCAACGCCGAGCCTCTTTTTGATTTCAAGCTTGAACTCTGCTACTAATTCTTTGAGATCAACATGGCTTAGCTCATTATCAAAGGCAACCCCTTTCTTCTCCTTCTTTGCCTCCAAGATAACCTCAAAGGGGTCCCTTTCATCCTTCTCTACCGGTTTAAGGTTTAACACTACA
>WOUX01000237.1 GCA_009773075.1 bacterium
CCTTACTCAACATGATCCCGATACGGGGAACAGTAGCCTCACACAAAGCATAGAGCACTTTCGCTCCGTGCCTGATAATACCCCCATGCTCCTGTGCCGAACCTGGCATGTAGGCAGGTGTATCTACGAGAAGGACGATCGGAATATTAAAACAATCGCAAAAACGGATAAATCTTGCCTGCTTATCGGAGCCATTTATTGTCATACTACCGGCCATATAGAGGGGATTATTGGCTATCATGCCAACCACTTTCCCTTTGAAACGGCAAAACCCAACGGTTATCTCCCCAGCGTATTCTGGTTTAATTTCGAAATATTTGCCGTGGTCAACGATAGCCTCTATAACCTTGCGGATATCATAAGCCCGTCTGGGGTTTGGGGGAACCAGCCGAGCTAAATTTTCATTGATATCCGGAGTAGAGAGATCAGGTTCTGCCTCAGGGGGCATTTCTTCGTTATTTAAGGGAAGATAACTCAGAAGTTCCTTTATCCTGGAAAGGCATTCCTCTTCATTAGCCAAACGCATGTCAGCAACCCCCGAAACCTGGCAATGAACGGCAGCCCCACCCAGTTGATCCGCTGTTATATCCTCGCTCATAACTGATTTCACCATCAAAGGTCCTGTTATAAACATATGACTCTTCTTATCAATCATAAAGATAAAATCTGTCAGGGCAGGAGAATACACCGAGATACCGGCACAGCTTCCAAGGATAGCCGAAATTTGGGGAATAACCCCTGACCCCTGCGTATTGGGATAAAAGATTGATCCTCCGTTCTTTTCCAGCATATCACCCATCACCCCTTTCTTCTCCTCCAGTCGAGGCAGCCTGGCACCAGGTGAATCGTGAAGACCGATAAAGGGTACCCTCATATCCAGGGCCCGCTCTACCGTACAATACATCTTATATCCATGCCATTTTCCAATAGAGCCACCTTTGACTGTGGTATCCTGGGAATAGATGCAGACTGTTCGACCAGCTACAGTCCCATAACCACAGACCAGACCATCCCCTGGCATACCTTCCGCATGACCGAGCAACATATTTAATTCCACGAAGCTGCCCGGATCCAGAAGTTTATCAATCCGTTCTCGGGCCGTTAACTTACCGGCATTATGAACCTCTTCTATTTTGTTTGGTCCTCCGCCGAGTTTTGCCTTTTCCTTAACCTCTCTTAATTGCTGAATCCTACCCTTACCTTGTTCTCCCACAATCTCCTCCTTTTCCTTCACATCGTTCAACCCCACCCTGTAACAGGCCAGCTTGATCCCTTGAATCCTTTTAATATCTTCTTACCTGCCAGTAAAGGTCGGTTTTCGTTTTTCCAGCATAGCCATTACGCCTTCTCTGGCATCCTCACTCTGATTCACTTCATCTGCCAGGGCTCTTAACTCAGATTCAATTTGCGGGTTAATCCCCTGGTGCTCCAGAAGTTTGTGAATAGTCAATTTGGTAGCCCTCATAGCCAGTGGAGCATTTTCTTCAGCCAGTTCTTTTGCCATGGAATAGGTAGTGTTAATCAGTAGATCAGAAGAAACTACTTGACTGACAAGCCCTATCTCCACTGCCCGTTTTGCGTCTAAAAGTTTCCCCATCAAGAGTAGTTCTTTTGCTGCCGCCATACCCACTAAACTAATGAGCCGGTTAATTGCCGTATAATAGTAAATCCTCCCCAGCTTAACCAGAGTTGCGCCAAATTTGGCCCCTTCCGATGCTATCCTGAAATCGGAGATAACAGATATGTCCAACCCTGCCCCAATAGCAGGCCCGGAGATCATGGCTATGATAGGAGAGGGATAACTAATCAGGTTACTGAGACAGTGTTCCAATCCCTTTATGGTCTTTTCAATCGATTCAGGCCCGCCGGAAAGGTCTACTCCTGAAGAAAAGATCTTGTCTCCTGCTCCCCTTACTACAACCACTCGAATATTATTATCCTCCTTTAAATCACTGAGAATATCTCCCATGCTAAAGAGTGCATCTGCATTTAAGGCATTCCTTTTCTCAGGTCTGTTGATGGAAAGGGTAGTAATATATCCATCATCTTCCCTTAAAATTTCTTCTCCCATAGTTCCTCCTTTGCTGATTTTATTTTAACCCACAGAAACTTCCTGATTCCCTCTTTTAGAGAGTCGCAGGATATAGAGAAAACCAACGGCGCTTAAAAGGGCAAAAACAGCGATTAATAGCCAACTCCAATAATAGCCAAAGCCGTCAGCAACATACCCAAAGACAGGGGGGCCTACTATGATCCCTATCCACGCAATGGTTACCAGAATACCCATAATTGAACCAGCCAGTTCCTTGCCTGCCAGCTCTGCGGCCAGGGTTATCAAAACAGCGTTCCAACCTATAAAGGTACCTCCCATGAGAATTGACCAGAAGAAAGGCAACCAGACGGGAAAGCCTTTTGATAAGAAAGCCGTTCCAAGTGCACCGATGAAAGCGATAACTGATAAGATGATTATCGGTATTATTCTGTCCCCGGCAAATAACCGATCACTAATAATACCCCAACCGATTCTGCCGACTGTTCCGGCTATCATTGCAACAGTCAGACAACCTCCGGCAAGCCCCACTGAAAAGTTTAAATCCTCTTCCAGGTAAAGCACAAGGAACGAGGCAATACCGGTTTGCCCAAAGGCCATTAACGGTGTTATCAAACACAATATAAGAAGGACAGGATTTGACATTACTTTCAGTATGGACCCTTTTGGACCTTTTTTCGATGTGGGTGCCGCATCGGATGCCCCTTCGGCGGGGAGAACAGGACGCTCCTTATAAAATATAAAGGACAAAAAGGCCATGGCTAACATCAATATACCAACCACCAAAACTCCCAACCTCCAGCTATATGCCACAGTCAGGACAGGCAGTAAAACAGCA
>WOUX01000238.1 GCA_009773075.1 bacterium
GATTCCTATGGTCCTGTGGGCACGTTCTTTCTGCTCTTTAAGACACCGGCAACAAATGGCTATGATGGGGCATACGTTGGTGGATATCCGGAAGAGTTAAAGGCGTGGGAACCTTATGCAAGTGCTAAGCCCTGTCCGACTGCCTTGAGAAACTATGAGATGATACTATGCGCGAAGGAAGGCAAAACACCATTCCTCATGCACACGAATAGAGTAGCAGAAAGGCTTAAGAAAGAGATAACAGATCCAAAAGAGCTGAAGAAGGCGTTAAGAGAGTATGAAAATGAAGCCTGGGAAGACTTCCTCGACATGACAATCGCAGGCGCCACAAACTGGGCTGCCCATAATGTTGACCCAATGGAAAAAGAGATGGAGCTTCAGTTGTCTGATACCGTCTTTATAGGTTCGCATGCCTGCTCTTGTGGTTCATGGACCTGTGGTGCTGAAGATCTGATGCCAAAAGAATATGTTGATTCATTCCCTGAACAGTATAACTGTATGACCACTGTCAAGGGTCTATTTACAGCAGGCTGCGGAGTAGGTGCATGTGCCCATAAGTTTTCAAGTGGCTCGCACGTACAGGGAAGGATTGCAGCAAAGTCAGCATTGAAGTATGCCAACGACAGGAAGGGCTATACGCCAACGCTGTCCGATGCTACGATAGGCAAATTCAAGGAAACAATATTGAAACCAATGTCTGTCTATGATGAACAATGCGCATATACAACGAGTGATGATGTGAATCCTAATTATATCTCCCCGCACAATTTCCTGTTCAGGCTGCAGAAGATAATGGGAGAATACGTTGGTGGATGGGAAACCTTGTATGGAACAAATGACAAGCTGCTCGAGATCGCCCTCTGGAAGTTAGCATTCTGCAAAGAGGATATAGAGAAACTTGCTGCTAAAGACCTTCATGAGCTAATGAGGGCCTGGGAGACTGTCCACAGGTACTATGTTGGTGAGGCATGTGCAAGGACAAGGCTTGCCAGGAAAGAGTCAAGATGGCCTGGGTACTACTATAAGTTCGATTACCTGAAACTGGATGAAAGTGAGAAGCATTTTGTAAATGTGAAGTACGATATGGATAAGAACGAATGGAGCGTACTTGAAAGGCCAATGATCCCTATCATTTAAGCCGGATGTATCAATGGGGGCGACTGTAAGGTCGCCCCTAAATTTTATTAGAAAATGGCCTATGAATGAAAAGTGTGCTGAAGAAACGCCAAGCACTATCCCTGGAAAGCAGATTCAGATTCTCATGTCACAATGAGATTTCCTGTTTTAACACCTGTTGCGCTGATATAAATATCTTTCTTATGCCTTATGATATCCTGAGGATGAGGAGGGCTACGGGGTTGTCTTCGGGAGAATTTTTAAAGGAATACACCATTCCGTTATTGGCAGATGAGGGATTGCCTTTAGTAGTGCTTAAGATGATGGATGATAAAAACAAGATCTGTCCTTTTGTTACATCTGATGGATGTAAGGTATACCAGGATAGGCC
This sequence comes from bacterium, assembly GCA_009773075.1. Classification (GTDB taxonomy): domain Bacteria; phylum Desulfobacterota; class UBA8473; order UBA8473; family UBA8473; genus UBA8473. The sequence goes on from WOUX01000238.1 coordinate 1,508, forward strand.
ATGGTCGTGCAGGATGTATCCCGTTTTTCCCTCTTCTTCAGGAGAAGAAGGGTTTATTATAAAAGAAGGGGACTCATGCCTTGGATGTAAAGAGGAAAAATGGTGGACAATAGAAGGGTGGAAGAAGGATCAGGGGATCGATATCTATGATAAAATGAACGAATCTTATGAGGAGATCACCTTACATGATTACTTTCTGAAGGGGAATAAACTTGATCCAGGAAAGTCGAAGATGCTTTATATGGCCTGTTACGACCTGGATGAGTTTAAGAGGTTTCTTTTTGAGACAAGATTCTTTGATGTCTATGATGTGGAAAGGGGAATTGTTGAAAGGGTAAAAGAAGACGGAGGAGAACTCCTGAGTTTTGGATATAAATGGGTAAGATTCAATATCTTTGGGGAGGATACATTAAGACCCAAAGATAAGGTATTTGACAATATCCTACAGGCTAAAAGGAAAGAATAGCTTTGAAGATTGAGTAAAGAAAGGATTAATCCATGTTAATGGATATGGGTGTCGTAGAACCTGTTAAGCGCACACTGGATTCCAAATTCAAATTCGGATGTCATAATAATATCAGTTGCTTTACTAGCTGTTGTAGCCGTACAAGTATAATCCTTACCCCCTATGACATAGTAAGGATAAAAAATAGGTTGGGAATCTCTTCAGGAGATTTCCTTGAAAAATACACCTACACCTATATTGATGAAGTGAACTCACATCCTTACGCAGTTCTTAAGGTGATGGATGGCGATAAAGAGGGATGTCCATTTGTTACACCAGAGGGATGCAGTATTTATGAAGACCGGCCTTCTAACTGTCGCTATTATCCTGTCGGTCAAGGTATCATGATAATTGCCTCAGACGAAGGACCGGTAAATGAGGAATTCTACTTCTTTATAAGAGATCCAAACTGTCTTGGTTATCAGGGAAACAGAGAGTGGACGATAGAGAGTTGGAGGATTGACCAGGGGGCTGACCTTTATGATGAGATGAACAGGGAGTGGAAGGAGATCCAGTTGAGGAGGAACACATCTGATCAGTCCAAACTCGAGTCAAATAAACAGGCCATGCTTTATATGGCAAGTTATGATATAGATAAGTTCAAAAAATTTGTTTTTGAGAGCAAATTTCTCGATATCCTTAAGATTGATAAGGAGGAGGTCGAAAAGATAAAGACCGATGAAATAGCACTGATGAAGTTTGGATTCAAATACCTGAAATTTATCCTTATGCTTGAGAACACGTTGAAAGTAAAGGAAGAATATAAAAATAATCACATAAATTCTTAAGTTAGGAGGGACATGGTGGATAGAGAAGTTTTTGATAAAGGTATTCTTGTTATCGGAGGGGGGATCAGTGGGCTCACCACAGCTC
>WOUX01000239.1 GCA_009773075.1 bacterium
GGCTATTAATCACAGTGGCCATCATTCCTATATAGTCGGCTGAAGAGCGGTCCATCCCTTCGGCAGTGGCCTTTATTCCACGGAAAATATTCCCGCCACCTATAACAATTGCTATCTCTACACCTAGTTCAAGGACATCCTTAATCTCAGATGAAATGCTGTTTATAACAGCAGGGCTGATTCCATATTCCTCATCGCCCATCAGGGCCTCTCCACTCAGTTTAAGGAGGACCCTTCTAAAATTAGGCCTTTTCATTATCCAGATTTTCACTCAATTGATAACGGGAAAAACGTCTGATAGATATATTCTCCCCCATCTTGGCTATTAAGGTATCGACTAATTCTTTAACAGAGAGTTCGGGCTCTTTAACGTAAGGCTGTTCCAGTAAGCAGACCTCAGAAAAGTACTTTTCCATTTTTCCATCGACGATTCTATCAATTATCTTTTCAGGTTTCCCGGAGTTTAATGCCTGACTTTTATATATCTCCCTTTCTTTTCCCATAACCTCTTCTGGAACAATTTCTCTTTTCAAATAAAGGGGATTCGAGGCAGCTATGTGCATAGCTATATTTTTTACAAATTCCACAAAATCCGCTGCCTTAGCTACAAAATCAGTTTCACAATTAACCTCTACAAGTACCCCTAGCTTCCCCCCGGGATGAATATATGCCTCTATAATTCCTTCTTTAGAAATCCGACCTGTCTTCTTAGCTGCTGCCGCCAGCCCTTTTTTTCTCAAGTAATCTATGGCTTTATCAATGTCACCTCTGGTTTCCTCCAGAGCCTTTTTGCAATCCATAATCCCAGCACTGGTTCTCTCACGCAGACTCTTAACAACAGATGATTTAATCTCCATAACCCTTTTTAATTACCTCATTTGCTAAATTTTTCTATTACTTATCAAGTTAACAACCTCAGTTGTATTAGACCTCCACCCGATTTTGAACCACTTCTTCCTCACTATCTTCAATTTCAAGGGACATCTCTTCTTCTCTAGCTTCGGCTTCTATCTTTTCCTCAAGTTTCTTTCGTCCTTCCAGACAAGCATCTGCAGTCTTTGAAGCAAATAACCGTATAGCTCTAATAGCATCGTCATTTCCTGGAACGACATAAGTTATATCATCAGGATCACAGTTTGTATCTACTAAGGCAATACTGGGGATACCAAGTTTCTTTGCTTCAGCAACAGATATCCTCTCCTTTCTGGGATCGACAATCAAAATGGCACCCGGAAGTTTGCCCATATCTTTGATCCCGCCGAGATTCTTCTCTAATTTTTCTCTCTCCTTCTCGATCCTTAGCACCTCTTTCTTTGTAAGACTACCAATAGTGCCATCGGTTTTCATAGCCTCAATCTTTTTTAATCTGTCTATACTCTGCTTGATAGTTTGAAAATTCGTTAATGTTCCTCCAAGCCATCTGTTGGTAATATAAAACATATTACATCTCTTGGCTTCTTCCTCAACAGCATCCTGAGCCTGTTTTTTTGTTCCTACAAATAGAACTGATTCTCCTTTGGCTACTGTTTCAACTACGAAATTATAAGCCTCTCTGAATAATTGAACAGTCTTTTGCAGGTTGATGATGTAAATCCCATTTCTTGCCCCAAAAATATACTCTTTCATTTTTGGGTTCCATCGCTTTGTCTGATGTCCAAAATGAACACCAGCCTCCAGCAATTGTTTCATTGTAATATTCAGCATCCATTAACCTCCTCGGTTGGTCCCCACATTCCTTCTACCTCCCTATTGCTGGATATCAATTTCTATTGTACAGGTATCTTATAGGGGTTCAGCTATCAGTGTTCAGCTTTTCCGTATAAGGTAGATGAGTTTGCCAGCTCGTCAGTTTTCGGAATCATAATTGGTTTTCTATGATAGCTTATTGGTTAAATTTTATTAATTAGCTTTGCATCGTACTGCAATTCTGCAAGATACAAAATTTATTTAGATAGCACATCGTATTTTATATTGCAAGGAAAAATTTTTCTCACCTTTTTATTTTTAGGTTCTATAGTTAGCATTTATAGTCACATATTCCGGAGACAAGTCAGTAGTAAAGACCCTGGCATTACTTGAGCCGCTGTTTAAGTCTATTACAACCTTAAATTCTTCTCTCTGGAGGACTTTAGATGCCCTTTCTTCCTGTTCAATCCCTGTTCCGACTCCGTTTTTAACCACCATTATATCTTCAAAAGATATGTTGATCTTCTCTGGCTCAATATCGACACCTGATGCTCCAATGGCCGAAATGATCCTCCCCCAATTGCAATCTTCTCCGAAAAAAGCTGTCTTTACCAGATTTGAATTTGCAACACTGAAGGCTACTTTAGCCGCATTATGGTACTCTTTTGAATTTACAACACTGATCTCGACAAATTTTGTAGCTCCTTCTCCATCTTTAACGATCATACTGGACAACTTTACCAGGACATCCACCAGTAGGTTTCTGAAAAGCTCAAGATCCTGAGAACGTCCGGTTATAGTTGGATTTTTAGCCTTTCCGTTGGCTAGAACCATGGCCATATCATTAGTACTGGTTTCGCCGTCTATACTTATACTGTTAAAAGAACATCTAATGCCCTCTTTAAAGACCTTTTCCAAGGTTTCAGCTTCAATAGCTGCATCTGTTAGGATGAACGAAAGCATAGTAGCCATATTGGGCATTATCATCCCTGCGCCTTTTGCTATGCCACATACAGTAATTTCTTTATCGCCGATTGTTTCTTTTTTCCACACTACCTTGGGATGTGTATCAGTGGTCAAGATTGCCTCTGCTGCGGAAAGGATTCCATCAGGGGTTAGCCCCTCCACAAGTTGAGGAATATTTTTGGAGATTATTTCTATGGGAAGCCTTTTCCCAATTACCCCTGTTGAAGCACTCCGGTACATGCGTTAGCATTACCGCTGTTTACAACAATCGCCTGACATAAATGCTTTTTTGCCTTTTCTATACTTACCAAAATCGGCGCAGCCTTAACCTTATTTTGAGTAAAAACCGCTGCTGTGGCAGCTGGTGTCTCTGAATAGATTAGGGCTAAGTCCTTCACTTTATTCCGCTTGATTCCTGCTGAAATGCCACTGGCTAAAAACCCGGGCACAACAAATCTCATATGGCCATCCCCTTTTTGCATTAAGTCCTTACATACCTGATTTTAACTCAGGCACTTTCCACTTGACCCCTTTGAAGACAGCACTTCTTGTATTTTTTTCCACTACCACAAGGGCACGGCTCATTTCTGCCTGTCTTGTTGTCCCCCCTTTTAACGGGTTGCTGTTTCTCAGTTTGCGATTCCTCTTCCCCCCTGGAGAGAAAAAATCGTTGCTGTCTGGTTGGAACCAGTGATGAAAAATCTTCCTCCTTGGCTAGTTGAACCCTGTATAGTTTCTCTAAAGCGTCTTCTTTAATCCGGTTAATCATATCCATAAACATTCCATAGCCTTCTCTTTGGTATTCCCGAAGGGGATCCTTCTGGCCGTACCCTCTGAGTCCAATGCCTTCTCTCAGATGGTCCATAGCCAGAAGATGATCTTTCCAGAGGTTGTCAATACCCTGGAGATAGATAACCTTCTCCAAATAGCGCATAGCGGTTTCACCTAACTCTGCCTCTTTTCTATTATAAAACTCCCTGCCCTGAGAGGTTATCGATTCAATTAGCTTTTCTCGGGTCAAACTATCAACAGGGATATTGCCAATACCTATCCGGAAAGAGAACTGTTTGTAAATAGCTTCATTTAAACCTTTAATATCCCACTCATCCGGATAGGATTTTTCGTCAACATAAACCCCGGTGATCTCTTCAATTCTTTCCTCTGTGATTTCTTCGATACTCCCTTTTAAGTTTTCACTGCTCAATACTTCCCTACGTTCTTTATAGATTACTTCTCGTTGCCTATTCATAACATCATCATATTCAAGTAGGTGTTTACGAATATCGAAATTGTGACTCTCCACCTTACGCTGAGCATTTTCTATCGCTTTACTGACTAATCCATGCTCGATGGGCTGTCCCTCTTCCATCCCTAATTTGTCCATGATAGTGGAGATCCTTTCGGCCCCAAAGATCCTTAGTAAATCATCTTCCAACGAGAGGTAAAACTTGGAGGAACCTGGATCACCCTGTCTGCCTGATCTTCCTCTTAACTGATTGTCAATACGACGGCTCTCATGCCTCTCTGTACCCAAGATATGCAAGCCACCCAGAGCAATAACCTCCTCTTTTTCCCTACGACATATATGCATCATTTGATCCAGGGTCTCTTGGTATTTTTCTGAATGGATATCTTTCTCTAACTTCTCCGCAGCCAAAAACTCCGGATTGCCGCCCAGAATAATGTCAGTTCCTCTACCAGCCATGTTTGTCGAGATTGTTACAGCATGTTTTCTGCCTGCCTGGGCTACAATTTCGGCCTCTCTCTGGTGGTGTTTGGCGTTTAAGACATGGTGTTTGATCCCCTGCCTTTTAAGCATTTTACTTAACTGCTCAGATTTCTCGATGGATATAGTTCCCACCAATACAGGGCGCCCAAGCTTATTTAACTCTATTATCTCATTAACAACAGCATTGAACTTCTCTCTTTCTGTTTTATATATGACATCCGGGTTGTCTCTTCTTACCATAGGCATATTGGTTGGTATAACCATAACATCCAGATTATATATCTTCTTGAATTCTGCCGCTTCCGTATCGGCTGTTCCGGTCATCCCTGCCAGTTTATCATACATCCTAAAGTAATTTTGAAAGGTAATGGAAGCCAGGGTTTGATTCTCGTTTTCAATCTTGACATTCTCCTTTGCTTCCAATGCCTGATGCAGGCCGTCACTGTATCTTCTTCCCGGCATTAACCTTCCGGTAAACTCGTCAACTATTACTACCTGGTTATCTTTAACCACATAGTCGATGTCTTTCTTAAACAAGGTATGTGCTTTTAATGCTTGATTTACATGATGCAGCATCTCAATATTTCTTGGATCATATAGGTTTTCAATGTGAAGTAATTTCTCAACTTCACCAACCCCTTTTTCTGTCAGGACAACCGTTCTTGTCTTCTCCTCTATGGTATAGTCTTTCTCATTTTTAACCCGTGGGATGATTCTGTTGATTTGATAGTATTTGTCAGTGGATTCCTCAGTAGAGCCTGATATAATAAGAGGCGTTCTGGCTTCATCTATTAAGATACTGTCTACCTCATCTACAATTGCATAATGAAGCTTGCGCTGCACATAGTCATCCAGGCTGAATTTCATATTGTCTCTGAGATAGTCAAAACCAAACTCGTTGTTTGTACCATAGGTGATGTCAGAATTGTATGATTTCCTCCTGCTTTCATCATCCATATCGTGTACAATCACACCTACGGACAAGCCCAAAAATCTACTTCAATGCATTAATATAAGCAGGGAGCGTAGAAGCCAGGGTTTTACCTTCACCGGTCTTCATCTCTGCAATCTTCCCTTTATGGAGAACTATGCCCCCTATCAATTGGGCATCGAAATGACGTTCTCCTAAAACCCGTCTTGATGTCTCTCTGACCACTGCAAAGGCTTCTGGTAAAATTTCATCCAGTGGTTCTCCCCTTTCAATTCTTTCTTTAAACTCAGGAGTTTTAGCCTGTAATTGATGGTCTTTTAACTTATTTACCTCTGCTTCTAAGTCGTTAATGCAAGCAACCAAAGGCTGTAGTTTTTTCAGGTCTCGCTCATTTTTACTTCCGATTACCTTCTTTAATACAGTTCCAATCAATTCCTAATCCCCTTATAGATAACCATATATAAGCATTCAGCCAAAAGCCTTCAATTTAGAATTTGGAGTGTTTTTTCTATTTAGAAATCTTCCATCCTGTCACAGGGACAAACTTTCCACTGCTCGGATCAGCCTTAAAGACTTTTACCGAATTCAGCCCCTTATGATTACTGGAACTAAAGTTTACTGGACCGGAGAGCCCTTTCATGTCAAAATCCTTTATACTTTCCAGAGCCGTTACCAGCCGCTCTCCATCTATGTCCCTACCGGCCCTCAAAAGTCCTTCCTTCAATACTGTGGTATATGTCCAAAGCCCTGAGTAGTACTTCCCTCGATATGGTTTTTCTGTACCAGGTGCGTATTGGAGGGTTACCTTCCTCATGAAAGCCACACCTTCACCCTCGTCATACCAGGAGGCCCAACAAGCTACTCCATAGAATTTCTCTGCTGCCGATCCTGCCACATGTATAACCTCGTCACCTACTGCCGCTATGTTCCCAAAGACATGTATATCCATCCCAAACTTCTTTAATTCCCTTAAAAGTAGACCGGTAGGCTGGAGAAGAAAACCGCACAAT
>WOUX01000240.1 GCA_009773075.1 bacterium
AATAAGAGAACCTGCTCTTTTTTTACCAGAGTCTCTTCGATAGCTTTTTCCAATTTCTTTGAAAATATCAGACCTTTGCGGGAACTCTCTTTAACCTCATCTCTCATGTCTACCACTTCTACCAATGGGAGGGGCCTATTCTCGATCCTCTCGGGCAGACTCAAGGGGGTCAACTTGCCAGTTTTTGAATTATAATAGGATTCTAGAGAGGGTGTAGCCGAACCCATAATTACTGCTGCCTTTGCCAACTTACCCCTTACCATTGCCAGGTCCCTTGCACTGTATCGTAGCTTATCTTCCTGTTTGTAGGAAGTCTCATGTTCTTCATCTACGATAATTATCCCAAGATTTTCAAAAGGGGCGAAGATAGCAGAGCGAACCCCTATGGCTATATTAATCTCCCCTTTCCTTATCCGTCTCCATTCATCGTATCTCTCCCCCTCCGATAGCCTACTATGTAGCAGGGCTATGTTATTGCCGAATCGCGACTTAAAGCGACTCACTAACTGAGGTGTCAGGGATATCTCGGGAACCAGGACGATTGCTTCTTTGCCCAATCTTATCACATCTTCAATAGACCTCAGGTAGATCTCGGTCTTGCCGCTCCCCGTCACACCATGGAGGAGAAAAGGAGAGAACTTGCCGGAGTTGATTCCTTTAATAATCCTGTTTAAAACCTCCTGCTGTCTCTTCATCAACCTTGGTGGCGTATCCTTGCTATAAGCATATTGTGCGAAGGGATCACGATACACCTCTTCATAGGACACAGAGATTAATCCCTTCTCTTTAAGTCTTTTAACACTGCCGGATGAATTGCCGAACTCTTTTTTAAGCATTCGAAAAGACACCTTCTCCTTATCCCTTACAAATTTGAATATAGTGGCCTGTTTGGGCGCCTTTTTTTTCAATATATCCATAGAGGAGGTAAAATCTTGTTTGGATAGGCTATCCCTTTCATATCTCACGAATCTCTCAGTTTTAGGCTTAATCAGTCTCCCCTTCTGTTTGAATTCTATATTAACCAGCCCTTCATCCCTTAACTTAAACAGTAGAGAGCGGGGGTTATTTACAGTAAGCCTCTTTATAAGGTGCCTTAATGTAACACCTTTTCCCCCTGAAATTTCCTTTAATATCCGATAAGTTCCGTTAGGGACAGCATCCCTGACGGGATAAACAGGAGAGTCGCCATTGTATGAGGCTAGAATGTTGGCGCCCTTTTCAGTAAGGGAAAGTATTTGTAATGTCTCGATATTAATTCCCTTGGGCAGGGCAGTCTTTATCACTTCCCCTATAGGAGAGAAATAGTAGCTTGAGACCCAGCGGTAAAAGATTAACTCGTCTCTCCTAAATAGAGGGAGATCATCAAGGACATCAAGGACATCTTTGGTATCTTTGATCTCGATCTCTGAAGGGAACCCCAGGACATAACCGGTTATCCTCCTTTTGCCCAAAGGAACCAGCACCCTTTTGCCTACCTCAAGGTTGTCCCTTAAGTTTTCCGGTACCTGATAATAAAAGGTCTTTGAAAGTGGCAGACTTGGGGCTACTTCAACAAATCCTTTATCTTCCATCAGTTGTTTTGCTTTTACGACCAGAGTTTCCAATATCATTGGGGCATTTCAGAACTCATAAAATATCTTTCTGGTTTTTTCCTGGTTGTCCACAATATACAGAAGATCGAATCTTTTTAGTTCATTTATTAACTTGTCGAGTCCTTCCCTGTCAATATTCTTCATGCGGATATAAACCTGCCGATAGCCTTCCTCAGCATGTTCATAGGATGTCATGATGCTAAGCATGCTTCCCCCATAGGACCGGAATACATCGGCTACCTCCTTAATAGAACCAGATTTATCGGGAAGATTAAAGGCAAACTGAATACCGCCCTGTTTAATACCAGTCATGCTGATAAGTACCTTAAATATGTCAGATTCGGTAATTATGCCTATCAGTTTTCCATTGGAATCAATCACTGGAAGACTTCCGATCTTCTGTTCTAACATGACCACCGCCGCTTCTTCCACCGTATCGTGGGGGGAAATAGTCTTTGGGTTGGCACTCATGATATCCTTCACTTTAATCTTTTCAATAAGGTAGTTCAGTTCACTTACTGCCAGGGCATTAGCCTGGGAAGCAGACTCCCGGTTAATATCAAGATATGATACTATTCCCTTTAGTCTATCCTTCTTCAAGACAGGGATGCGGCGAATGTTATAATCTTCCATTAACTTTATTGCAATCTTCATTGAATCATCAATGTCAACTGTAATGACATCTTTGGACATCCAATTTTTTACCAGCATGTGGGCGTTCCCCTTTCCTCCCCCCTCCCCCCAGGAAGCTTTTCAGGTCTCCTCCGGAGGGAGGTATAGAGTTCCTCTTAACACCTCTTTCTTATCTTCTCCATATAGCACTCTTCGCAAAAGACAGCCTCTCCTTCCTTCACGACCTCATCCTCTTCTATCTCTGTTTTGCAGATGTCACATTTTACTTTCATAATCTCACCCCTTTCTGTCATTTTTTAATCCTACTCCGACAAATGGTCATTCCGAAGAGCAAGACGATGAGGAATCTCAATATGATCTCTCAAAAGATAGAGATTCTTCACTCCCTACGGTTGTTCAGAATGACAAGACAAAGAAATGCAGGAGTAATATTAATAATATTTATGTTAAATATATCAACCACAAAGAACTGTGTCAAGCCAAGAATCTTATGTTCCCTTCCCCTACCTTAACCAGTAGAAAGCAAGAGTTTTTCAAAGCTAGAAAAGTAATATGAGTAGCTTTTCCAACATATCTGACCATAAAATAAATAATGCCAGTTGCCTCATAATAAAATGTTACCGGAGAGGGAGGAAGCGGGGTAACATT
>WOUX01000241.1 GCA_009773075.1 bacterium
ATTCGCTGGACCTGTGGGTTTAAGGACAAGGATAGTTGCTGATAACGCCGTTTCTGAGATGTCCAATTTTGTCACAGGGGGAAATGAAAAGGATACACACCTGATCAATGTAAATCTTAGGGATTTCAGAGTCGACAACTTTGCTGACCTGAGAGTGATCACTAAAGATGATCCATGTCCCAGATGTAATGGGAAGTTGAGATTTAGTAGAGGGATTGAGGTAGGACACGTTTTTAAACTGGGTACCAAATACAGTGAGACTTTGGGAGCAACCTTTCTGGATGCTAATGGAAGAGAGCAGTTGATTGTAATGGGTTGCTATGGAATTGGGGTAGGGAGAACAGTGGCTGCTGCTATTGAACAGAATCACGATGAGAATGGCATTATCTTCCCAATACCTCTAGCCCCTTTTCTGGTGTCAATTCTACCTATCAACATCAATCAAAAAGAGGTAAAGGATGCATCTGAGGACATATACCTCTCTCTTAGTGAGAGGGGCTACGATGTGCTCTTCGATGATCGTGAAGAGAGCCCCGGGATAAAGTTTAAAGATGCTGACCTTATAGGTATACCCATCCGTTTGACTATTAGCAGCAGAACGCTTAAGAACAATATGGTAGAACTGAAGCTAAGAAAGACGGGAGAGGTTATTATGGTTAAGAAAGAAGATGTCGTGGCTGAGGTGGGTAGACATCTTAATGGTGAGTAGTGTAACTGGTCTAGTTATCCTTTTTCATCAAGCTTTTCTTTATCGTCTTTTTCCTCGATAATCTTTTTCCCTCCAATAAATCTCTTCATATAATAAGGGGTTTCCAGACTATCAATTGTGACCTTCTTGTCTATTGATGATGCATGTATGAACAGATTGTTGCCGAGATAAATCCCCACATGTGAAGGAAAGGATGCATATGTCCTGAAAAACACGAGATCACCTACAGAGAGTTCTTCTTTATCAACAGAATTTCCTTCAAGAAATTGTTCTCTTGCAGATCGGGGAAGGTTTATGTCGATCAAGCTGTAAACCTTCTTAACGAAGGCTGAACAGTCGATACCGTGTAGGCTGTTTCCACCGAACCTATAAGGTATGTTAAGCAATTTTTTTGCAATAAGCGTAACTTTTTCCTCAAGACTGTGTTGTTCTGATTCTAATACTCCTCCTATCTCTCCTTCAATATGTGTCTGCAAGAGGGGCGCCTCATGGGTTTTTGTTTTTTCCAGCTCCGCTTTTTGTTCTAAAAAGATTCTTAGCCCTGGTTTTAATTGGTCTGTTTTAAGATTGTTGATATCCTTTAATTCATCAACGTCAATATTAAACCTTTTTGCAATCTTCCATATGTCGTCGCCTCGTTTCACAGTGTAAGTCTTTGCCCCGGTTCGTTTTAAAAGAACCTTTTGCCCAATTCTTATCTTTGTTGATCTTAGATTATTAATCTCCTTGAGTTCACTTACAGATAAAGAGTACTTTTTTGATAAAGAGAGTAAAGTGTCGCCCTTTTTTGCTTTGTGAAATGTGGTACTAAGGTTTGGTGAGGTAAGACTATGCTTATTTTTATCCTTACGATGAGTTTGTTTTTTATTCTTTTTGGCTATTTTGGGTGGGTTATTGCCTTCTTTTATATAGGTTACATTGGCATGAACATTAACAGAGATAAAGATTATTATAAGTATAAATATTGCGGTAAAAGCATAATATCTTCTCATACTCAGTTTAACCTCCCTTCTGGAATCAAACTGCCCCTGTCTGTATAAACTCTTTAAGAATCGGCTACTCTGTAAGATTCCTTAAACCAAAATCTGGAAGACTCTCTTATTGAACACTAGGAAAGACTTATTTTAAAGAAAAGTTTTGGTTGCGCTGCAAGAATTAACCCCCCTGATCATAAGCCTTTTGTACGCTATTCTAGAGAGGGTAGTGAGGGTCAGAAGACTGGTATTGAGAGTCTGCTCAAGATATACAGGATTGGTAGTTCTTTACCATGGGTGTATTCAATTGTCAAGAAAATAATTGTGCTGATCTAAATACCTCTATACTTGAGATTTAATATAAAGGCATAAGCTTATACTCCAAGACTTTTCCCCTTGACTTCGCCTCTTGCGGGATGCTATATTTTGATCTCTTAGGGTATAATTCCCCGACGCTTGCAGCGAAAAGAAAATTATATTTGAATGAATCGGATTAATAGTATTGCTGGTCGCTTAAGCGTTTACAAAGCATTAGAGGAGACAGAGAATGTTTACGGAAAATGAAATAATAGAGATTAAAAGAGATAGGGAAAAATGGGAAGATAAACTTGAGAAGAATCTAGCCAACGCTTCTGAAATAAAGGAGAAATTTTCTACTGTTTCTGATATGGAGATAGGCAGACTGTATACCCCCGAAGACATTCAGGGATTTGACTTCCGAAGGGATCTGAATTTCCCGGGAGAGTATCCATTTACACGAGGGGTTCAACCTTCGATGTACAGAGGAAGACACTGGACTATGAGGATGTTTTCGGGTTTTGGGTCTGCAGAGGATACCAATAAGAGATACCATTATCTGCTATCCCAGGGACAAACAGGTCTCAGTGTTGCGTTTCACATGCCCACCCTCATGGGGTACGATTCAGATTCACCTGTGGCAAGCGGTGAGGTGGGCAAATGCGGAGTTGCCATTGATACCCTCAAGGATATGGAGATCCTGTTCCATGGGATTCCCCTGGACAAGGTTACTACCTCCATGACTATAAATCCCCCTGCTGCTATCCTCCTTGCAATGTATATAGCGGTGGCAGAAAAGCAAGGGGTAAGTAAGAAACAGATTGGTGGAACCATTCAGAATGATATGCTGAAGGAGTTCATAGCCCAAAAGACCTTCATGTGTCCTCCTAAAC
>WOUX01000242.1 GCA_009773075.1 bacterium
ATCTTTGCTATGATGCCATTCGAAGCCAATACAAATATTATTGGGAAGTAGATGGTAAAAAAAGATAGACTCTCTCAAATTAGAAATATAGGTATAATCGCCCACATCGATGCCGGAAAGACCACCATTACGGAAAGAATCCTGTACTATACCGGTCGCTCTCATAAAATAGGGGAGGTTCATAACGGAGAAGCGACCATGGATTGGATGATCCAGGAACAGGAGAGGGGGATCACTATAACATCGGCGGTGACTACCTGTAACTGGAAGAACCATGAAATCCATATTATAGATACCCCAGGGCACGTAGATTTTACTATAGAAGTAGAGAGGTCTCTTAGGATACTTGATGGGGCTGTAGTAGTATTTTGCGCTGTAGGGGGGGTCGAACCGCAATCAGAGACTGTATGGCATCAGGCTGATAAGTACCACGTGCCAAGGGTAGTCTTTATAAATAAGATGGACAGGGTTGGGGCTGACTTTTTTAGAACTATTGAAATGATGAAGGACAGATTAGGCGCCAACCCTTTACTCATCCAGCTCCCCTTTGGAAAAGAGGAGGATTACCAGGGTATAATAGACTTAATCAGGATGAAGAGCATAGTATGGCATAAGGAGACTCTTGGAGCAACTTTTGATGAGAGAGACATTCCGAAAAATCTTCTCGACGAAAGTCAGAAGTACAGGGAAAAGCTCATAGAGGCTGTGGCTGAAACCGATGATCTCCTCACTGAAAAATACATTAAAGGAGAAATTTTAACCGAAAGGGAGATCAAATCGGCTATCAGATCTGCAACTATCCGTTATCAATTGGTGCCTGTGATGTGTGGAGCAGGGCTCCGAAACAAAGGTGTACAGCCCCTTCTGGATTCCGTAGTTGATTTTCTGCCATCGCCTCTGGATGTCCCGCCTATTGAGGGTATCAGCCCTGTAAGCGGCGAAAAAGAGAAACGGTTAAACAGCGATGACGAACATTTTTCTGCGCTGTCCTTCAAGATTATGATGGACCAAGGGCGTAAGATGACCTATTTTCGTGTATATTCAGGCATCTTGAAAGCCGAAGCCGAGGTTCTCAATTCCACAAGAAACAAAAGAGAGAGAATGGCCAGGATCCTGAAGATGCATGCCAATAAAAGAGAAAGGATACCACTGGTTCGTACCGGAGATATTGTAGCAGCCATGGGATTAAAATATACTACTACTGGTGATACCCTGTGTGATGAAGCACATCCGATTCTCCTGGAATCAATAGACACTTACGAACCTGTTATTTCAGTGGCAGTGGAACCAAAAACCAAAGACGATGAGGAGAAGCTGCCCCTTTGTTTAGAGAAGCTGGCTGAAGAGGACCCTACCTTTAGGGTAAAGTATGATGAGGATACAGGGCAGACAGTTATCTCTGGGATGGGGGAACTCCACCTGGACATACTAGTAAACAGATTGCTTCGAGACTTTAATGTGAAAGTCAATGTGGGGAAACCACAGGTTGTATACCGGGAGACCATAGAGAAAACCGTTGAAATCGAGGGAAGGTTTGAGAAAGAGATAGACGGCCGCCTGCACTTTGGACATCTGTGGTTACGTCTTGAACCCCAGGACAGGGGACAAGGGATCAGCTTTATTAATGACTTAGAAGACGGAACAATACCCCCTGGATATATACCAGTTATTGAAGAAAGCATTAAAGAATCAGCAATTAGCGGTGTAAATGGCTATCAGGTAGTGGACATGAAAGTAACCCTCTTTGACGGTTCCTTTCATGAAACCAACTCCTCAGAACTGGGATACAGAGTTGCTGCGTCTATGGCATTTAACAAAGGGGACAGTATGGCCAAACCACTACTTTTGGAACCTATCATGGGGGTTAACATAGTAGTTCCTGAGGAATTTACAGGAGAGATAATAGGAGACATCAACTCCCGAGGTGGGAAGATAGAGGAAATAGCCTCTAAAGGAAAGGTCAAGACTGTCAAATCATTGATCCCTTTAAAAAGGATGTTTGGTTATTCCACTGATTTGAGATCAGCCAGTCAGGGACGGGGAACCTTTTCGATGCAGTTTTCTCACTATGATAAGGCTTCTGAGAAAAGGTGAAATCTCATTACCCCTTCAGGTCTTCTTCAGCGATTTGACGATTTGCCTCTAAGACAAGCTGTACTGCCTCGATTAGATTCCTCTTTGCTTCCTCAAGGGTATTCCCCTGAGTATTTGCCCGCCGCGTCTTTTTGCGGTTAGCTTGAATGACTGGTTAGGCGGTCACATCGTGCGGACATAGTCGTATTTCAATATCCTTTCATCTATCGTCAGCAATTCAAGGTTGTAAACTTGGGCTGTAGCAACAATAATTTGGTCAGCTGGGTCGCGATGGAAATTACCAGGCAGTTTTGTCGAGGCTATTGCAATTTGGGGTGTTAACTCTATCAACTGTATATCTGATAAGGTTGTTGCAACTTCCATCCACTCTTCAATTGGACATGCCAATTTCAGTCTGTTATACTCCACCAGCTTAGCAACCTCCCAACAAGATATAACACTCACGCCTAACCCATCTGCCCTACGATGTTCTATAACCTGCCTGTGATGTTGAGTAAGTTGATCACTTTCATCTGCAAACCATATCCAAATGTGTGTATCCAGTAGTATCATTGTAACAACTCCCAATCATCCTGGGCTACGGGTCCTGTTGGATCAATATACTCGATTACTTTACCACGCAATGGTGAAGAAGTTGATTTGCTCACCTTTCCCTTTCTACCCAAGACGATGACCTCAACCAAGTCTCCCTCTTGGAAAGGGAGAGCGTTAAGTTGCAATACGCCGTTTTTCACAACCCTTTTTTCAACTCGATAAGCTTCCATTGATAACCTC
>WOUX01000243.1 GCA_009773075.1 bacterium
TCCAGGAAGGGTATCTCTCTCGTACTCCAAGGGGTAGGGTAGCTACAGAACAGGCATTTAAACACTTTGGCAGAGATTTCAAAGAGGATTCACAGGGAAGGTTATTTTAAAAATTTTGTTGCAATTAACCTCCTTATTGTCTTATAATGAATAAGATTGAAAGGGGGTTAATTATGCCATCTACAAGTACCCTGCGTAAAGCAAAACTGACAGTAACAATCAGCGGTGATGTGGTTAATGAAATAGACGAGATTGCAAAAGAAAAAGGAACTCCAAGAAGTCAGGTAATGGAAGAAATGTTGCGCGATTGGTTGCTGAAATCAAAAAAGAGCGCGATTGAAAAAGACATTGAGGCGTATTATCTGTCTCTTACAGAAAAGGAGAAAGAGGAAGACATAGAATGGACCGCGACAGCGGCTGAGAGTGCAAAGAGGACATGGAATGACTGAGTATCCAAAAAGAGGAGAGATATATTTAGTCAATCTGCCTTCAAAGCCAAAGGATATTAAGAATCGCCCTGCCCTGGTGGTCTCTTTAGATATTCGAAATAAGTTAGCCAATGACATAATTGTTGTTCCTTTGTCTACAACCTTAAAACCTGCTCCTACCCATGTTTTACTTCAAGAGGGTGAAGGTGGTTTATCAAAAGCCTCTGTGGCTAAATGTGAACAGGTAACAACCATGGACAAATCCTTACTTATAAGAGGTCCTTTTGCAGGCAAGATAAATGGCGAAAAGATGATGGAAATAGAAAAGGCAATTATGATAGCCATTGGGGTAATATGAGCCATCCCCCAACCAATCCTGGCAAGGAAATCTTTTCAATCCTCGTCATTACGAAATATGGTGCTTCTCTCAATACCGCGGATCATCACATGGTGAAGGGTTCCCGACGCATCCAATCTTGTTTGTCGGGACATAATAACATCTTTTTATCACAATTAAGTGCTCTGTTAAGTGATAATTTTGGACAACGTCCCTAAACGTCCCCGTATCAATCCATGCTATATATATCATATTAAGGCTTTTCAGCCTCTTTAAGCCCTTTATCTGACACGTGCACAGTCAAGACAGGGCATAGAGCCTCCCTTAAAACTCTCTCAGCCACACTTCCAAAAAGCACATGGCCTAAGCCTGTACGCCCATGCGTGCCCATGATAATAAGATCGATTTCTTTTTCCTTCGCTACACTTATTATTTCCGAAAACGCCATTCCTCTCGATATGACGGGGTGGTATTCGTTCAACATATCAGCCTTGGATTTACAGGCATCATCAAATTGTTGTCTGATCTTTTTCTCCATTTCTTCAGAAATTCTTTTTACAGTATCCGCATCTAAAAATGCCTCTAAATATGGTGCATGATAGAAAGTTTCTTCTATCACATGAATGATGTACAATGCGGCTGAGAACTTCTCCGCCATTAATATAGCATAAGGAAAAGCGAAATCAGCCGTATCAGAAAAATCATAACAAAACAAAATACGATTTATCTCTACCATAATTATCTCCTCATTTATTAAGAATCTTATTTCTAACCACATCAACCAATTCTTCAGCCTCTTTGACGATTCTCTCAATCAACTCCTTACATGTTGGAATATCTTTAATAAGACCGGCAACCTGACCGCAACCAGTAGACCCCCATTCTAAGTCGCCTTCTTGAAAAGCCTTCCTGAACCTGTCCTTTGCATGTTGCATCATCTCCCAGGGATCGGCCTTTCGTTTTGCCATATCCAACATACTTTCGGCGAACTTATTCCTCAAAACTCGTGCCCTAAACCCAGTGAGGTTGTCAGTAACTACGGTATCTTCTTCAGAGCTCCGTATTATCCATTCTTTTGCTGGTAATCCAACTGGACATTCCTTAGTTACAATAAATCTAGTCCCCATAGAGATCCCCCCTGCTCCTAATGCCAGAGCAGCTAATAAACCCCTTCCATCGGCAAATCCGCCAGCAGCCACTACTGGGATATTAAGTTCTTCTGTAACTTTTGGCAATAATACAGAGGTTGCGACAAATCCTGTGTGCCCTCCCCCTTCAGTTCCCTGTACAATGACTATGTCAGCACCATCTCGCTCTGCTTTGATTGCGTGTTTTGCGGCCCCCATTGTAGGCATATTTATCATGCCAGTGGGCTTAGTCCTTTCTATGATTCTCTGGGGGTTTCCCTTGCCATAACTGGCCACCTTTACCTTCTCCTCTATTATGACGTCCAAAAGCAAATCGAGTTCAGGATTTTCAGGCAAGAAGTTAACGCCAAAGGGTTTATCTGTAAGTTCTTTTACCTTTTTGATGTTTTCTCTTAACTCATCAGGCCGCATGAATGCGGCACCTAAAATTCCTAAACCTCCAGAATTGGAAACTGCAGCAACCAGTTCAGGCCACGAAACCCATGACATAGCACCCTGAATAATGGGGTGTTTTATTCCCAGAAGCTCTGTTACTCTAGTCTTCATCTGAAATACCTCCTCTTTCTAATCACTTTAGATTCAAATGCAGTCTCAACTACATCATACCATCTTTACATATTATTCCTTCTCAATAAACAAACCCAACCTATAAAGCATCCAGCTATCTCTTTACTAAAAAGGGAGTTACTTCATGAGTTTGTTCGGAAGCCATAAGATTATTTCAGGAAATATCACGCATAAAACCAGCCCAATTAACTGAAGAATAACAAAAGGAATTATTCCTCTGTAAATATGCCCAAGTGTCACATTCGGCGGTGCACACCCCTTTAGGTAAAATAATGCGTAACCAAAAGGCGGTGTCAGGAATGACATTTGTAGGTTGACACAGATTAAAAGCGCGAACCATAATGGATCAAAGCCGAGTTTATTGGCTACGGGAATAAAAACAGGAAT
>WOUX01000244.1 GCA_009773075.1 bacterium
TGGCTACAACGAATAGAAACTTTGTGGGAAGGATGGGAGACCCTGAGAGTGAAGTCTATCTGGCCAATCCGGCAATAGCAGCCGCATCAGCTATTCTCGGAAGGATAGGGAGCCCGGAAGAACTCCAAAATTCAGGAGAAATAGATGAGATTTAAGGGGAAGGTCTGGAAATTTGGATCAGATGTTGACACCGATGCTATCATACCGGCCCGTTATTTGAATACCTCTGATCCGGAAGAACTGGCAAGGCACTGCATGGAAGATGTTGATTCATCCTTTGCCGAAAGGGTAAAACAGGGTGATATCATATTTGCGGGGAAAAACTTCGGTTGTGGATCGTCGAGAGAACACGCCCCTATTGCCATAAAAACAGCAGGGATATCCTGTGTGGTTGCCAAAAGTTTTGCCAGGATATTCTATCGAAACTCTTTTAATATGGCCCTTCCTATAATGGAATGTCCCGAGGCCGTTGATGTTACAGAGGCTGGAGATGAGGTAGAGATAGACCTCGACAGGGGAGAGATTATAAATCATACAAGGCATAAAACCTTCAATTGTCAATCCATTCCACCTTTTATGCAGGAGTTGGTCGAGAGTGGGGGATTGATGGGATATGTGACAAAAAAGATAAATAGAATTGCTTAAAAGAACAATGGAGGCTAAAGGAATGGGGCAGGCTGAGGAAAAACCAAGTATGGAAAAATTAGTTGCGCAAGCTATAAGATTAATTGATTTAGCAGATTACCAGGAAGGCTCTGTGGTGAGTCGCACGATAATTGATAAAAAGACAGGCACAGTGACCTTTTTTGCCTTTGATGAGGGCCAAGGATTAAGCGAACATACAGCGCCATTTGACGCCTTGGTTTACCTTCTCGATGGTGAAGCGGAAATTGTTATCTCTGACAAACCTCTTCGCTTGAAACAGGGTGAGATGGTTATAATGCCAGCTAGCCAACCACACGCCTTGAGAGCAATAAGTAAATTTAAGATGATTTTAACAATGATACGATCTTGACATGAGATTAACATCCAAATGCTTCGTACTTCTTCTGACCCCAACAATACTTTGAGCAAATTGGAGCTAAGTTTCATATGAACAAGAACGCATACAGTATAGCGGTTATACCTGGTGATGGTACAGGTCCTGAGGTCATTGCCGAAGGGCTTAAGATCATGAAGGTTGCTTCGGAGATAAACGGATTCAAGTATGATACAATGGAGTATGACCTGGGAGGAGAAAGGTATCTTCGGACCGGTGAAACCCTTCCTGATTCGGTAGTTGAAGAACTCCAGAAGGTGGACGCAATATATCTGGGCGCCATAGGTCACCCTGATGTAAAACCCGGAATTCTGGAGAGAGGGATACTTTTAAAGCTAAGATTTCTGCTTGACCAGTATATAAATCTCAGGCCGGTGAAACTCTACCCTGGTATAGAGACTCCCCTAAAAAACAAGGGACCAGAGGATATTGACTTCGTGGTGGTCAGGGAAAACACAGAGGGTTTTTATGTGGGTTCTGGAGGGTTTTTGAAGAAGGGGACCCCTGATGAGGTGGCAATACAGGAGTCTATAAACACCAGAAAGGGTGTTGAGAGATGCATCAGGTATGCATTCGATTTATGTCGGAAGAGGAACAAGGCTAAGAAGCTAACCCTGTGCGGAAAGACAAACGTTTTGACTTATGCTTTCGATCTTTGGGATAGGGCCTTTAAAGAAATCTCCATGGACTATCCGGATATTATCACTGATTATGCCCATGTGGATGCCATATCCATGTGGTTGATAAAAAATCCTGAATGGTTTGACGTAATCGTCACCGACAACATGTTCGGAGACATAATCACTGACATCGGGGCTATAATTCAGGGGGGGATGGGAATCGCCGCTGGTGGAAATATTAACCCCCGGGGAACCTCTATGTTTGAACCCATCGGAGGATCAGCCCCTAAATACAAGGGAAAAAATATAATAAACCCTTTAGCCGCAATTTCGGCCTGTCAGATGATGTTAGAGCATCTGGGAGAGGAAGATTCAGCAAGGCTTATAGAGAAGGCGATCATCAAGGTGCTGACCAGAGACATTAAGAGTCTTTCAGCGGGGGAGATGGGATATGGCACCAAAGAAGTCGGTGATTTAGCAGTAAAATACATGAAGGAGTTATAAGGGGATAGGTTTTATGAATAAGGAAAAATACAGTGTCGCAGTTGTTGGTGCCACAGGAGCAGTTGGCAATGAGATGATAAAGATACTGGAAGAACGGAAATTTCCTGTTGGGAAGATAAAATTGCTGGCTTCCAGTAGATCGGCTGGTTTTTCTGTTGAATTTCACAACAAAGATATAAAGGTTCAGATACTCGATGAGGATTCTTTTAAAGATATTGATATCGGGTTGTTCTCTGCAGGAGGGACAGTCAGTGAGAAGTTTGCCCCTGTTGCTGCCAGTGCAGGCTGTATAGTGGTCGATAATACCAGTGCCTTCAGGATGGATAGCCAGGTTCCCCTGGTAGTTCCGGAGGTAAACCCCTATGCCATTGCCCAATATAAGAATAAAGGGATTATTGCTAACCCCAACTGTTCTACAATTCAGATGGTAGTAGCACTAAAACCAATCCATGATGTGGCAGGGATCAAAAGGATTGTAGTATCAACTTATCAGGCAGTGTCTGGGACCGGGAAAAAGGCCATAGATGAACTTCAGGATCAGACCAGGGCTATACTGAGCTTTCAGGATGTTGAGTGTAAAGTTTATCCCCACCAAATAGCCTTTAACTGCCTGCCTCATATAGATATCTTTCTTGAAAATGCTTATACTAAAGAAGAGATGAAGATGGTAAATGAGACCAGGAAGATACTGGATGACGACTCACGGTGAGAGTGCCGGTGTTTTATGGTCACTCAGAATCGGTCAACATAGAGACCGAGAGGAAGATTACTGCAGATGAGGTGAGAAAGCTGCTTTCACAAGCACCAGGGGTAACTGTTGTGGATGATCCTCCATCTGCAAGATACCCTCTGGCTATCGATGCCGCTGGCAAGGATGATACCTTCGTCGGAAGAATCCGGGAGGACGAATCCATTGAAAAGGGGATCAATATGTGGATTGTAGCGGACAACCTTCGCAAAGGTGCTGCCCTCAATGCCATTCAGATTGCTGAAATCCTTGTAAAAGAGTATATTTAAGCAGTATCTCAGAAAACAGCCCAATTTTTTTCTTGACATCTTTTTTAACTTGGTCTAGATATAATCTATACTTAAAGTTAAATTAAATAGGTAGTTTTTCCTCTGAAGAAAAGCCACGAAGGCTTTGGGAAGGTCAGAAGACCAAAGAATGCTTTCGTGGCTTTTGTATTTTCTGGCCACGCTTCAAAAAGGAGGATAGAAATGCACGTGCCTGACGGATTCGTAAGTGGGGGGGTAAATGCTATAACCTATATTATATCTGCTGGGGTTTCTGTATTTGCTGTCAGAGAGGCAAATAAGAAGCTTGGAGATAAGCAGGTTCCCCTTTTGGGGGTAGTGGCTGCATTTATATTCGCTGCCCAGATGCTCAATTTTCCTGTAGCCGGAGGTACCAGTGGTCATTTCCTGGGGGCACTCTTAGCAGCATCGCTTTTAGGACCATGGATAAGTTGTCTTATTATGACGGTGGTACTTACTATACAATGCCTCTTGTTTGCAGATGGCGGGCTTACAGCACTGGGCACCAATATCTTCAATATGGGTATTATAGGGGGTGTACTATGTTATTATCTTCTGGTAGCCCTGAAATCTATCCTTCCAAAAAATAAGGGGGGATATTTAATTTCAGTTGCAATAAGTTCCTGGATGTCTGTTGTGCTGGGGGCAAGTGCATGTGCCGTCGAATTGGCGATTTCAGGGACGTCGCCTCTGGGTATAGTACTCCCTGCAATGGCCTCTGTTCATGTATTGATAGGTATTGGGGAGGCCACAATTACAACTGCTGTTGTAGGTTTAGTCTTAAACACAAGACCTGATCTTGTAGGGACTTATAGTTACCAGGATGCCAGGACATTTAATACAATGGAGGCATAATATGAAAGACGTAAATATAAGGGTATTTATTCTTGTGGGTCTGTTGGTGTCTCTGCTGATAGCAATATTCGTTTCTCCCTTTGCTTCATCCTATCCTGATGGATTGGAGAAGGTAGCTGAAATAAAGGGATTTTTGGAAAAAGGTGAGGAATGGGTTTTGTGGAAACTATCGCTTATGCCAGATTATTCCATTCCGGGTTCCAAGAATGAAAAGATTGCTACGGGGCTATCCGGCTTTATAGGAACACTCCTTGTTTTCGGTGTTGGATATGGTGTTGCCAGGCTTATTCGTTCGAAAAGATCATAATTCAGACAAGCCTTTAGCTATCAGCCATCAGCTTTCGGTAAAAACAGGGCATTAGATGAAACACTCATTTTTAGACAATTACAGTGATATTTCTAGTGTGATTCATGGATTAGATCCAAGGGTTAAAATCATTGGCTTCTTTTTCCTCACAGTCGTATGTGTTAGCACTCCCCCTTCTTCCTACT
Organism: bacterium; assembly: GCA_009773075.1. Lineage (GTDB taxonomy): Bacteria > Desulfobacterota > UBA8473 > UBA8473 > UBA8473 > UBA8473. The sequence goes on from WOUX01000244.1 coordinate 4,546, forward strand.
TCAGCTTTGGTGTGTATTTTGTAGTACTTCTGGGGGTTCTTCTACTCTCAAGACTCCCCTTCCATCATGTATTTGGGAGATCAATGGCAGTTATTCCCTTTGTACTTATGGTAGCCGTATTTATCCCTTTTTTAAAGAAAGATGTAATTGGAGGGGGGTATAATCTAGGTATAGGTGGCATTACGGTTTCTAATAGTGGGCTTATGGTCTTATGGAACGTGGTTATCAAATCATACATAGGTGTTCTATGTATGATTCTCCTCTCCTCGACTGTTCCCTTTCCAAAACTACTGAAGGGGTTTGGGGATTTGGGATTACCTAAAATATTCACCACAATTGCGTCTTTCATGTACAGGTATGTCTTTATCATTACAGACGAAGCACAAAGGATGAAAAGGGCTAGAGATTCCAGGTGTTTTGGCGGAAAATGGATATGGCACTCAAAGGTGATAGGCCATATGATCGCTACCCTTTTTATAAGAAGTTACGAGAGGGGAGAAAGGGTCTATGTCGCTATGCTTTCCAGGGGATTCGATGGAGATTTGAAGGGGAAGGAAGGGGTACAGAGGTTGAGACCAGGGGATTACATCTTCTTGTCCGTTTTAATCCCTGTAGTCACGGGGGTGAGATTGTTGGTATGAACAAAGAAAAGGCAGTGGAGATTTCAAACCTAACTTACAGTGCTTTTACATTTAAATGGCATACTGAAGGAAAATGGGGCAGTTAAGATCTTTGGTAAATCTGTAAACGGAAAAAACCTTAAGAGTATTCGACGGATGGTAGGTATGGTTTTTCAAGACCCTGATGACCAGCTCTTTTGTCCTACTGTCTACGATGATGTGGTTTTTGGTCCTATAAATATGGGTATGAACGATAAGGAGGCAAAGGAGAGAGTTACGGAGGTTCTGGGGAGGATTGGGTTATCAGGTTTCGAGAAGAGATCTGCGCATCACATGAGTGCCGGAGAGAAAAAGAGGGCTGCTATTGCAACAGTTTTATCAATGGAGCCGAAAATCCTTGTATTTGATGAGCCTACAAGTAACCTGGACCCAAAGATGCGGCGGGTCCTGATAGACCTCATTAAGTCCTTCCCGGAGACAAAAATAATAGTATCTCATGACCTGCCTATTGCCCTGGAGCTGTGTCAAAGGATAATAATCCTTGAAAAAGGCAGGATTGTAGAAGACGGATCAGTTAAAGATATCTTGGGGAAAAGAGAGATGCTCGAACGATATGAGATAGACCCGATCTACAATTGCCAGTTTTGTGATATGCTTAAATCGTAGTAACTACTATAGGTAGATAGACTGAAGGCTGAAGACTGTTAGGACACTTCAGCCTGAACACCCGATCAACCAAATATAAGTTATTAAGAGGAGTTGATTTATGGAAGGGAATGAGTTGAAAAAGCTTGCTGTTCTTTTAAACCATTGGATCAAGCATAATGAAGACCATGTTAAAGAGTATAGGAAATGGGCAGAAGAGGCGGACAGACAGGGGTTAAAGGAGGTGGCACACAATCTTAAAGCCGCTGCTGATTTGATCCTACAATCCAATGAGAGGTTTATTGCAGCCCAGAAAGGGATGCCTGTTTCATCTGTAGAAGAAGGCCACGAGCATGATCCTCATGATCACGACTTTACCAGGGAATATGAGATTATCACCAGGGTGGTTAATGGAGTCAAGGCTGGTTCTGTAAACCTGGAGATTGAGATGTGTGGTGGGTGTGAGAATATCAATACGTGCGGCATACCCTATGCAGATGCGCTACACCAGGCTTTCCTGGAATCACAAATGCCCTGTGGAGTGCTTTGCACCGAGATTGAAGGGAGAAGGATACTCCAGATGACTCATGAAGGTGAGATATTCATGCAGATAGATCCTCTAGCGAAAGAGGCTATTCAGAGATGTCATGATGATATGTGTAACACCGTATTGTACAACAGGGTGTTTAGTGTAGAATCATAATAGGCTGTTGCCTTACCTTATTATAGTTAGAATCAAGAATAGAGCCATGAAGGCTTAAACGAAGACCAGGAGGTCTGAAAAGCTTTTATGGCTTTTTTATTTCAAGAAAACCAAAAGGAGGAGAAAAGATGTTTATACGAATAGTTGTATTCCTAACTATGCTGTTTTGGAGTGGATTGGCATTTGGTGCACATCCCCTTATAACAGACGATGCAGGCACCCTCGGCAAGGGGAAGTTTCAGCTTGAACTCAATGGAAAGTATGACCACACTGATAAGGATGGAGTTACAGAAAAAACAACTGAGATGGCAACAGCATTGGGCTATGGGGTAACGAATAACATGGACATAGTTTTAGGTATCCCATACCAGCATACAAGGACAGAGGATTCAGAAACCACAAATACAGAGGATGGCATATCAGATGCATCTATTGATTTAAAATGGCGTTTTTATGAAAGGGATGGTTTCAGCATTGCCCTGAAACCCGGTATCACATTCCCCACAGGGGACGATCAAAAAGGGCTTGGTGCCGGGAGGGTGACATATGGGGTATTTTTTATTAATACAAAGGAAATAGGGGCGTGGGCATTTCACTTAAACCTGGGATACAAGAGGAATGAAAACGAGGTTGATGAGGAAAAGGATATATGGCATGCCTCTATAGCATCAGAAGTGGAGGTAGCCAGAGATATTAAAGCGGTTGTAAACATTGGTACAGAGAGAAACACTGATAAGACTTCTGACACGAACCCTGCTTTTATCTTAGGCGGATTAATCTACTCTATATCAGAGAGCTTTGATGTGGATTTTGGTGTCAAGGGCGGGCTTAATAAAGCAGAGCCGGATTATTCAATCCTTGCGGGAATAACGCTGAGGTTCTAGGGTGTAATTTTCAACTGTTATAGACAGGAGGGCATCAGGGGGCACATCCAATCTGGAGAATATCTTTTTCTCCACTTCGATTGCCCTCTTTTCCGATTGAGTGATTAAATAGGCCCTTTCCTGATTGATGTCGTATCTTGTTCTCAGGTCATCAAATCTTTTTCTAAGGGTTACAACCTTATTATGCAGGACCCTCTTGTCAGCATAGTTGACGATCTCTATCTCTGAAATTGTGGGTGAATTTGTAGCATCATCGGTCATTACATGCTGTCTGACTATTTCGCTTATACTT
>WOUX01000245.1 GCA_009773075.1 bacterium
AGTTGACGAATAAGAGATACTTTCTTCCACATATAAGCAATACCTTTCATGGTCGTGACATATTTGCACCAGCCGCTGCATACTTATCTAATGGGGTTCCTTTGGAGGATTTGGGGGAAATATGCAATGATGTTGTGAGGTTTGATATACCGGAACCTGAGACAGAAAGAGGTATAATCAAGGGGGTAGTACTCCATGTAGACAGGTTCGGTAATCTTATATCCAATATATCTGAGGTTTTATTCAGAGAGCTGGTAGGAAAGGGGATGCATGAGATCTCTATTGGCGGGGAGGTATTAGGGGATATTAAGGGGTCATATTCTGAAGTAATAGAAGGACAGGCTCTAGCACTTTTTGGAAGCTCTGGCTATCTGGAGGTATCTGTAAGAGGTCAAGATGCTCGAGAAAAACTCAAATTGAATAAGGGAAGTGAAGTTAAAGTAGTTTATGAATAAATTTGGCTAACTAATGACAAATTATATTGAAATTATGTTTGATTATCGGAGATAGATTTAGGAAATCTAAAGGTAGTTAAGATGAGTTGCAAATACTGTAAAGTTAGTTTTTTTCTTTCGGTGTTTATAGTTGTATTGACAGTCTTTCTATTGCTGATTGGTCCTATTTGGGCAGATGAACACTCTTCACAGGGACACCAAGAGGCAAACACCTATGTAGAAGCTGTGCATTCTGGAGACGTGAAAGAGTCTGAAGCAGGACATTCTCTGGGAAAGGAATTACCCCTTTGGTCTGTGATTCCTTTTGCAGGCATTCTTCTATCTATTGCCCTTTTCCCCCTTTTTGCCCCTCATTTCTGGCATAATCACTTTCCTAAGGTGTCTGTTTTCTGGGCATTGGTTTTTGCAATTCCATTTCTTATGATATACGGAAATGAGGCACTGTACGAGATATTACATATATATTTTATTGATTATATACCTTTTATTATACTCATATGGGCATTGTTTACTATATCAGGTGGCATCCTGGTTAAAGGGACATTAAAAGGTACCCCTCTTGTAAATACGATTATGCTATTGATAGGAACCATTATTGCTTCTTGGGTAGGTACTACAGGGGCTTCTATGTTGCTTATCCGTCCTGTTTTGCGAGCCAATGCTCAGAGGAAACGCAATGCCCACATTGTAATATTCTTTATTTTTTTAGTCAGCAATATCGGTGGTTCTCTTACCCCCCTCGGAGACCCTCCACTTTTTCTTGGGTTTCTTCATGGAGTACCTTTCTTTTGGACGTTTAATATATTTCCTCATATGGCATTTGTGAGCGGGATACTCCTTCTGGTATTTTTTGTCTTTGACCATATAATTTATAGGAAGGAAAAGGTTTCAAAAGAATCGATTAAGGGAGAAGTAACAGAACCCATAAGAGTAAAAGGTCTGATCAATCTGATATTTCTTGGGGGGGTATTGGGAGCGGTTTTGCTAAGTGGGTTTTGGCGAGCTCCTGAGTTCACAGTATTTGGGATACACCTTCATATTCAGAATCTGGTTCGAGATGGACTAATAGTACTGATGGGTATACTCTCTCTGGTATTTACTGCCAAAAAACTCAGGGAAGAAAACGAATTTACCTGGTTTCCTATAAAAGAGGTGGCTTACCTCTTTGCCGGTATATTTATGACAATTATCCCAGCCTTAGCGATCCTTAAAGCCGGTACAGAAGGGAGTTTAAAGTTTCTGTTGGAGACAATAAAGGAACCCCACCATTACTACTGGATTGCAGGAGGTCTATCAAGTTTTCTTGATAACGCCCCTACATATCTTACCTTTCTAAATTTTGCACTGGGCAATTTTTTCCCCGGGTTGCCTGAACTGGAGGGTGTTCACTCATTGATAGCCCAGAAAGCGGTTTTTCTCAAGGCCATATCTGCTGGGGCAGTCTTTATGGGGGCAAATACATATATTGGCAACGCCCCAAATTTTATGGTCAAATCAATTGCGGAAGAAAACGGTATTCCAATGCCGAGCTTTTTCGGTTATATGATCAAGTATTCAATACCGATCTTAATACCTCTCTTCGTTCTGGTTACACTGGTATTCTTTTAATTCTTGTTTGGGGAAGCAGCCATACAAGCATTTTATTTTTCAGAGGATAATGCTATGAAAAAAGAGTTTTATGAATTGGTTATAGAAGGCCCTTATATATTAATTAAAGGCTTTATTACCGGGCTTTTAATAGGTTCAAAAAAGATGGGCACAGTAATCTACAACAAAGAAAAGGACATCAAAAGGGAAAGTCTTTCAGAGTTATTAAAAGAATGGATAGGTATTTCTGAGCATCTAACCCATGTGATAATAAGCAGCGATATTTATGAGATGGTTACCAGGGGTATAGAAACCAGTTTTGATGATATCAATATGAAGATTATATCGAGCAAAAAGATTCGCAAGGTCCGCTTCAGGTTTAAATATGAAGCGTTTGCAGAAAAATATGGTATAGAGCTAAAAAATTTCTTCAAAGACCTCCCTTCTGGGGTATCTCTCCTGCCGGATTATAACCCTGTGGAAGAGATTCATAAGGAGGCAAAAGGTGTAGAGATTTATGCCCCTGAGCATGATTACAAAATTTCAGCTGAGGGTAGCGTCGAAGGCCCCTTGCTGGAGATAATAGGGTTATATGAGCAAGCAAAGGAAAAGGTTTTAATTGAATTAAAAGAGATTACCCTGCATTTTGAAGAATAGTATTGTTCCTTTGTTATCGTATAGGCAAGCATATCAGCATAAACGCAAATATCTGCTGTCGTTTGCTTGGATATGAAAATCTTCTTTTCTTTTAAGGTTAATGGACTCGTAAAAAGTAGGATAGGCGTTTCGCCCGTCAGATAACGATTAGAAATCTCTTGATTGTTTTTTTTCTCATCTGTTCAGGCTTTTTTTCTGCATCTGAAACAGCTTTTCTCTCATTGAGCAGGCTACGGGTGAAACAACTGGGAAAAGACAATCCCAATATAGGGAAAGGGATTGAAAAAATATTGAAGGAGCCAGATCAGCTTATCGGCACTCTCCTGGTAGGCAATAATATGGTTAATATTGCTGCTACGGCAGTGGGTACAGCCATTGCCATCTCAGTATTCGGAAAGGAAGGGATACTTATTGCAACTGTGTGTATGACTCTTCTTTTGTTGATCTTCGGTGAGATTACTCCTAAAACCTATGCAGCTTACAACGCCTCGAAATTTTCCTTAGTAGCCATCTATCCTGTCCGTTTTTTTATTGTTCTTTTTCATCCAATTGTGTGGGTAATTTCAAGGATTTCCCACTTTCTATTGCTTATAATAGGCCAAAAGGGAAAATCACGCTGGTCGCCTATAACTGAAGAGGAAATCGAAACACTGATAGAGGTGGGTGAGGAAGAGGGAGCCTTTGAACCTAGAAAGGGAAGAATGCTTGCGGGTATATTTGACTTAACCGATTTGACTGTTGAAGATTTAATGGTTCCTGTGAACGATATTGTTTCTATTGAAGTGAGTATGGGATTAGATGAAATTGAAAGGGTAATTACAGAAAATGAGTTTTCGCGGTACCCGGTTTATGAAAAGGATATAAATAATATCCTTGGCTATATTCATGTCAAAGATTTTTTTAAGGGGAAGAATAGACCTGATTTATCTATTAAGAATATCATCCGTCAACCTCTTTTCATCCCGGAGACAAAGGTGGTTTACGTTCAGCTTCTGGATTTTCAAAAAGAGAGGGCACACATGGCCTTTGTTGTGGATGAATACGGGAATATAAGGGGTATCGTAACCATGGAGGACATCATAGAAGAGATTACAGGCGAGATATACGATGAATCTGATCTAATAAAGAGTCCCTACATGTTACAGAAGGACGGTTCAATCCTTATTGAAAGCGACATAAAAGTTAGGGATGTCAACAGGTTGCTGACTATATCTTTGCCGGAAGAGGACAATCCTACCCTGGGGGCTCTGATATCGAAGGAAATGGGTAGAATTCCTGAACAGGGTGAAGAGTTGACCATAGACCGCTATAGAATTAAGGTATGTACAGTTGAAAATCGATCAATAGGAAAAGTACGTATTAAGAAAGAAGAGATAGAAATCTCCGAAAATGAAGATTAACTAAAGGATGAATCTATAAAGTTTGAGGAAAAGAAGAATGACCTGATAAAATAATTATTGAATGAGTTTCAGCCCTGCGAGGAAGGCTTCGTTACAGGCTGAAACTATTTTATGCTTCCCCTTTCCGGCAAATCTGGCCTTAATCTCCTCCAGGATTGACTCTTTTGATATCAGACCTGTTGCAGCTACATAGGCACCGAGCATGACCAGATTGGCATTCATTATGCTTCCCAGCCTTGTTGCTTCCTCCATTGCAGATACATACCTAATGTCTATGTCATTTCTCTTTACGTTGGTTTCCTTATTTATCCCTGTGGACTCTATCAACATCAAGCCGCCAGGTTTAACCCTGTTTTCAAAATCCGGTATTCTCGAAGCCCCCAGCACCATTACACCGGAGCTTCTATATATTACCGGCGATGAAATTCTTTTATGTGAGAACATAACACAGCACTCGCTTTCACCCCCACGCATCATGGTCGCATAACTGGGAAACCAAGCAACATTTTCAAACTCCTTGAGGGCAGCTTTAGCCAGCATGTCTCCTATGGTTACAATGCCCCATCCTCCGATTCCGGCTATGAGTAGTTCTCCTTTACCATTCTTTTTCTGCTTCATGTTTCCTCCTTCCGAATCAGTCCTCTTTCCTTAATCGAGAGAGTCTACATTCTTGAATTCACCAAGTGGATACTCGGCTATCACCTTTTCTTCTATCCACTTCATGGCATTTAAAGGATCCATACGCCAATTAACAGGGCAAGGAGTCAAAATCTCCAAAAAACCCAGTCCTACCCCGTTTATCTGCTTTTCCAATGCAGACCTCACAAACTTTTTAGTGCGCTTATAGTTGACAAAGTTGTGTATTGATCCCCGTGCGCTATAGGCTACACCCTTTATTGTGGCCAACATCTCCGGTACGTGAAGTGGATATCCATGAACCGTGCCATCCCTTCCCTGTGGAGTGGTTGTTGTTACCTGGTCGATCAGTGTTGTTGGCGCCATTTGTCCCCCGGTAGTTCCGTAATTTGTATTATTTAACATGAATATAGTGATCTTGTCGCCTCTGGCGGCAGAGTTAACCAGATAACCTGCACCAATGGCTGCACAATCACCGTCACCCTGAATGGTAAAAACGATGGCATCATC
>WOUX01000246.1 GCA_009773075.1 bacterium
ACATCTTGCTTTCAACTTGAGGCGCCGGCTTGGCACCTCAAGTTGAAACACTTGTCAAATTCCTCATACAGCGCCTCAAAACCCAATCTAATGTTATTAAGCTACGAAACGAGTATAGCAGAAACAGGCTTATACTTCAATCAGCTTCTTAAATTCATCTTCGGTTATAATATTAACACCTAATGCCCTTTGTTTTTCAGCATAAGCTACCAATGGCTGAAAGTATTATTCTAGCAACAGCTCAGGATTCGATGCTACCATTTGGACGCAGGACTCAGACTTCAAAAACAAACCTGGTTTGAAATATTTCTCTAAAAAATAAAACCGGCCAACGTGTTCATCACCAGCAGCGATGAGATGATGGCATAAGCACAATGTGCTTGCTATCCCCGAGGCCACGATTCAGGTAGGCGCTGCTTCTCGCCGTCTGAGTGCATGAAATAGTTCTGCCCGTAGGCTACATTCACATTGCCAGGTAAAGAAAGGATCATGCAACCTTTTTGGCAAGCAACTCGCGTACTGCAGGAACCAGCTCGTTTGGAACTTCAATAAAGGTTTGGGATGTATCTTCCCAAGCAGCCTCATCTTCGGCAACCGCCTCTTCCTCGGTCTGGTTTTCGTAATAATCGAGTACGCGCTCGGCACGTTCCTCATCCCATCCATTTGGGAACTTGCTTTTTTTCATCATCTCTGTCTCCTTCGGCAGCGACGCCGATATGCCTTAAGGGGTTTCCCTGTCAGTTCATATGCAGTGATCACAAACACGCTATCTGGCACAGGATCGGGGACGTAAATCACTCGGAGATAACGACCGTCTCTTGTCTGACCTACTGCAATACGAGAGTTTTCCTTGCCGGGACGATCTTGCCAGGCTTCCAAAGTACATCCTGGACCTCATCTTCCCGCACCTCGTGATTGTAGATATGAGGGAGTCCAGTTTCTTTGTCAATATAGAAACGAATTTTCATTTGTCATATCCGGATAAGTGGTTTCGAGTTTCGTCCTAGTAAGAACGCCTGCTTCACCCGGTTGCCGTAAGCCGAAGGCTGTAGGCAATCCGAGGTGCAAGCGGATGTTATCTACTTTTCACGCTGTTGACTTGCAAAAGTCAATGGTTCGTCAGGGGGCCACGAGCGCCAGGTTTGTCTAGCACCGGTTTGGCTAATAGTTACGAAGCGGTAAATCTTCTCTCGGCGAATTGGAAGGAACCATGGTTTATATGATACCACTATTGCTATATCAGCTGATTGCACGCCCATTTGCAATAGGTCTGACAATACCACAGTGAATCTGTCGTCCATGCCGAGACGATGGTGTTGCCAAGCGGGCATAACAAGCCTGGACTTGAATGATGGGATAAAGGACGGATCGAAGTGAGCGCTCGCTCCCGATATTTGGCCCACACCCAACATGGCAGTGCAGTCATTCAGTGGGATATATCCATTATTCGATATTTCAAATGAGACAGAAAATTTGTCGGTAGGGTCGAAAGGCATGGAAGGAGGAGATACCGTTGGTCGCGGAAAAAAGACTGCGGCGCCGGCGAGGGTGCATACACCCAAAAGCGAAGCAAATACTTTTCGCCACATTTTGGATTTTGGCACCATGGATTGTTTTCTTATTTGTCTATTTGTTGTTGCTGTTTTCCTGGACATTGCCGAGCACCAATGGTTAATGAATTCCTATTCATAGATAACAATGTTATTAAGCGACAAAATGAATATAACAGAAACAGGCTTATCCTTCAATCAGCCTCTTAAATTCATCTTCGGTTATTATATTAACACCTAAGGCTTTTGCTTTGTCAGCCTTTGAACCAGGGTTTTCTCCAGTTACAACATAGGTGGTGCTGTTGCTTACAGCAGATGCAACTTTTCCTCCTAATTCTTCTACCCTTCTCTTAGCCTCGTCTCTTTTAAATTGTGATAATGCCCCAGTGAAGACAAAGGTTTTATCTCTAACCAGTGAAGAAGAAGCGGATATTCCCTGCACGTCTTCGTCCAACTGTACGCCACATTCTCGGAGTTGCTTGATAATATCTATATTATGAGGTTCGCTAAAAAACCGGACAATTTCTTTCGCTAATTTCTGATTGATACCCTTGATATGTAGTAAAGTACTCTCATCTGCAGACATCAATTCTTCCAAATTGCTAAAGTTGTCTGCTATGAGCTTAGCCTTTATTTTACCCATGCCAGGAATACCATTCCAGTCGATCTTTTTGTCAGTCGTACCTAACCAGTTTAAAAAATCGGATAGGGTGGTTTTTATAATAGCTTTGCTTTTTTTTGATTCATCCAACAACACATCCGATGCTCTTAATTGAGTAATCATCTCTTGGTTATGTGGTTCTGCGAAAAAACTGGAAATTGATATTGCCACTTCAGTACCAATCTCCGGGATGTATTGCAGTGTTTTTGGATATGCTTGCATCAGCCTGTTAAGACTACCGAAAAATTTTGCAAGATCTTTTGCAGTTGCTTCGCCGACGTTGGGAATACCTAATGCGTAAATAAAACGTTCCAAATTAGCATGTTTACTATTTTCAATAGCATCAACGAGATTTGATGCAGATATATCTGCCATTCGTTCCAAGTTCATCAAAGATGCTACGCTTAGTTTATATAAATCCGCCGGGGTTTTAATAATGTTATTATCTACTAGCTGACTTACCAGTTCTTCGCCCAATCCATCGATATCCATAGCCTGACGGCTCGCAAAATGTAAAATTGTCCCTTTGCGTTGTGCAGGGCATGATAAGCCACCACTGCAACGGTATGCTGCTTCACCCTCATTTCGAACTACCTTTGACTCACATTCCGGGCAGATATCTGGCATAACGAATTTTATTTCTGAATAATGACCGTATCACCTTCTCGGAAGTCCTTTTTATCGATTTCATCTTGATTATGGAGAGTTGCTCTGCTTACAATGACACCACCGACTCTGACAGGTTTTAAAAAAGCTACAGGTGTCAATACACCGGTTCGTCCCACTTGAACATCAATTTTTTCAATTATGGTTGTTTCCTGAGTTGCTGCAAACTTATATGCCACCGCCCAACGGGGGCTTCTTGATACTGCTCCCAGTCTGTCCTGTAATCTGAGACTGTTGACCTTTAAAACAATGCCGTCTATCTCATATCCCAGATAGTCTCTTTTTTCAGTCATCTCCGTATAATAGTTGATAATGTCTTTAAGATTTCTGCATATTCTGATATTGGGTATTACCTTTAGACCCCATTGATCAAATGCCTTTAGGATTTCCATGTGGGTGTCGAGGGATGTGCCAATGACCCTCCCAATTCCATGACAGAATATATCGAGGGGTCTTTGGGCGGTTATATTTGAGTCCAACTGACGCAGAGAACCTGCCGCAGCATTTCTGGGGTTGGCGAAAAGCGGTTCTCCTTCATCTTCTCTCCTTCTGTTGAGTTCTTGAAAATCTTCTTTTCCCAGGTAAACCTCTCCCCGCACCTCCACCAATTCCGGAAATTTTCTTTCTTTGCCAATAAGCCTCAAAGGAATAGACCTTATGGTTTTGATGTTCTGGGTAACCCCCTCTCCAACGACTCCGTCTCCTCTGGTAGATCCTACAGAGAGCCTTCCCTGTTCATATACAAGCTCCACTGCTACACCATCCACCTTGGGTTCGGCAACATACTCAATATCTTCCGTGGTGCTCAGAAGCCTTTTTATTCTCTGGTCGAACCCTTTTACCTCTTCTTCGTCCATAGCGTTTGCCAGACTAAGCATAGGGAGGGAATGTCTAACTGTCTTAAACTCATCCAGGGGAGGTGCCCCTACTCTTTGAGTGGGGGAATCAGGGGGAGTCAATTCAGGGGATTCTTTTTCCAGGTTTTCTAATCGCCTCATCAACTTATCAAACTCAGCATCAGATATCTCAGGGTCATCCAATACATAGTAACGGTAATTATGATAATTGATCTTTTCTCTCAATTCATTGATTATATGCCGAGAGTCACTTTTTTTCATAACAACACCAAACGAAGCCTTAATTAGTTCGTCCTGAAAAATAGGGTTTTTAAAAGTATTTTGTCGTTCTGTTCTTTGACAACTGAAGATA
>WOUX01000247.1 GCA_009773075.1 bacterium
AGACTCCATTAAACATTTGAGAGCTTTGGCTGCTGACTTTGGGTCATTTTGACAACTGACTTCAGAGATCACGGCAATACCGTGTACCCGTGCATGAAGCACCATACGGACATTGCCCCTGGTGATCCCGCCGATAGCGATGATGGGAAGAGGAATCGTCTCCACGATTTGGCTCAGTAGGGCAAGGCCGCTCGCAGGTCCTGCATCCTCCTTGGATGCCGTCGGATAGACAGGGCCGAACCCGACATAGTCCGCACCTTCTATAAGACATGCCTGAGCCTCTTCCAGGTTCCCTGCCGATCCGCCAATGATAGCATCCTCCCCTAGAAGCCTTCTGGCAAGGGGGATAGGAAAGTCGCCCTGCCCGAGGTGAACACCGTCTGCATGGCAAGCTATTGCCACATCCACTCGATCATTAACAATAAAGGCCACACCGGTCTGTTTGCACATGGCCTGTATCTGCTCAGCTATACGAATCATCTGCTTCGTGGTCCCACCCTTCTGCCGAAACTGGATTGTATCAGCTCCTCCGGCAATGGCGAACTCGGCAAGCTCTACGTGCGAGTAACGGGTTTGGAGGGTTGTATCAGTAAGAACGTGAAATCTGCCAATTTTCTTCACTTTTTTCTCCTGTTCATTTTGAACCGCTTTGCCAACGAAGGCTTACCCACTTTGAAATTTTACATCGATTATATATCGTTTGCAAGTGCTATTTAGACAACATGCTCTTGCGACAACAACCTGAAAAGATTTGACCCATTTCCCTGATTCTGCTAGACTTCGAACTCAGCGATTTTGCCTCGATTATAATACCGTAATGATGGGTTTAGTCATAGGAAACATATTATGAATCCAGACAAATTAATAATAATCGGTGGTGGTTTGGCGGGTTGTGAGGCTGCATGGCAGGCAGCAAAGAGGGGTATTGGCGTAATACTCTATGAGATGAAACCCAAAAGATTCTCTCCTGCTCACCTCTCTGACGATTTAGCTGAGCTAGTATGTAGCAATTCCCTTCGGTCAAGCTCCCTTGAGAATGCCTCAGGGCTTCTTAAAGAAGAGATGCGGAAGATGGATTCCCTCATTATCAGGGCTGCCGATGAAACCAGGGTACCGGCTGGAAGCGCCCTGGCTGTGGACAGACAGGGGTTTTCAAGATTCATCACCCAGGTCATGGAGGAAATGAATAATGTGGATATTGTGCGTGAAGAGGTTACCAAAATCCCAGAGGACACCCTGACAATTGTTGCAACAGGGCCACTTACATCTGAAGCACTTGGAGATGAGGTCAAAAAGCTTACAGGAGAGGATTGCCTATATTTCTATGACGCCATAGCCCCCATAGTTGAGGCAGATTCTATAAACTTCGATATCGCTTACAGAAGTTCCAGATATGGAAAAGGCGGAGATGACTACATAAATTGCCCAATGAAAAAGGAGGAGTACTACAGGTTTATTGATGCCTTGATGGAGGCAGAGAAGACGCCCACCAGGAATTTTGAAAAGATGGTTCCTTTTGAAGGGTGCATGCCAATAGAGGAGACAGCAGAGAGAGGAAAAGACACTCTACTCTTCGGACCAATGAAACCGGTGGGTTTGACAAATCCCAGGAGCGGAGAAAACCCCTATGCCGTGGTACAGCTCAGGCAGGACAACAGCTATGGAACCCTTTACAATATGGTGGGGTTCCAGACAAAGCTCAAGTGGAATGAACAAAAGAGGATATTCCGTATGATCCCTGGGTTGGAACAAGCGGAATTCGCACGATTAGGAAGCCTACATCGTAATACCTTCATTAATTCCAGGAGATTGCTCACCAACTCTCTTCAATTAAGGAAGAAACCCTCAGTGTTTTTTGCAGGTCAGATCACAGGTGTAGAGGGATATGTAGAGTCCTCTGCTATGGGACTGCTGGCTGGGATTAATGCCAGCCGATTGACCCGTAAACTCCCATTGCCCCCCCCTCCCCTGACTACAGCTATAGGCGCACTTGTTGGCTATATTACCGAAACGAGCGATAGAGATTTTCAACCGATGAACATCAACTTTGGGCTATTACCACCCCATCGAGAAAAGGTAAAAAAAGAGTTAAGACGAAAGAGGATAGCAGAGAAAGCCCTGACTGATCTGGAGGAATGGAAAAAGGATTTGGCAGGATAAAACAGGCTGTTGCCCAGATTCTTGTTTGGGCAACAGCCTGTCTCAGATTACAATTTCAATTCAGCTATGCTTTTCTTAACACTATTCGCGGACTTTTGAACTGCTGCCTTTTCTTCATCATTTAATGAAAGCTCGACAATCTTCTCGATGCCGTTGGCGCCAAGAATGGTGGGAACGCCGAAGCAGATGTCCTTCAGCCCATATTCGCCGTCCAGGTACGCACAGCTTGGAATCAGCCTTCTTTTGTCTTTCAGGATGGCTTCGGCCATGATTACGGCCCCCAGAGACGGTGCATAGAAGGCGCTTCCGGTCTTAAGAAGCGCTACGATTTCCCCGCCCCCTTTCTTCGTCCTGTCCACAAGTTTGTCGATCTTTTCTTTGGAAAGGAATTCGGTTATCGGGATGCCGTTGATTGTAGAATGTCTCGGAAGGGGAACCATATCATCGCCATGGCCACCCAACAGCATGACCCTGATATCTTCCACGGAAATGTTCAACTCCATGCCGATGAAACTCTGAAAACGGGTGCAGTCGAGAGCGCCTGCCTGTCCTATGACCCTATTCTTCGGGAACTTGCTGGTTTTCAGAGCAAGGTAGGTCATCGTATCCAAGGGATTGCTCACGACGATAATGATACAATTCGGTGAGTATTTGGCAATGTTCTCCGTTACCGAGCTAATAATGTCC
>WOUX01000248.1 GCA_009773075.1 bacterium
TTATTGGTTCTTCGCTGGTTGTTTATCCTGCGGCATACATGCCTACCTATGCAGTTAATGCCGGTGCAAAACTCGTGATAATCAATCGGGAACCTACTCATATGGATAGGGCTTCCCACATTCGGATTTATGAGGGTGCAGGGAACACCATGTTAAAAGTGATGGAAAGGGTAAGGGGGAGCAATACATGAGTGGAAAAGTCCCCATGACCAGAGAAGGACACAGATCATTAACAGGAGAACTGCGTCGGTTAAAGGTTAAAGAGAGGCCCAAGATTATTAACGAAATTGCAATAGCCAGAGAGCATGGTGACCTATCTGAGAATGCAGAGTATGACGCAGCAAAAGAAAAGCAGTCTTTGATTGAAGGCAGAATTCGGGAGATAGAAGACAAGCTCTCCCGGGCTGAGGTGATTGATACCGATGAAAATGATACAAACAGGGTTGTATTTGGCACGGTAGTTCACCTTAGAGATGAAAACGATGGGAATGAATTGAAGTATCAGATAGTAGGGGCTGATGAGGCTGACCCACGACAGAGGAAGATCTCTGTTCACTCTCCAATAGCCAGGGCACTTATTGGAAAGGAAGTAGGGGCATCGGTTAAGATTAAAGTCCCTGCTGGGGTTAAAGAGTATACTATCCTGGGGATTACTACTCAGGTTGTTTAGACTGTAGGCTGAAGGCCGTTAGTCACTGCGCATTGACCGAATCAAGGCGCTCAAAAACTTAGCCTGCCTGCCGATGCCTCGGCGCAGACAGGCATGGACGCGTACGATTTCCTCCTACAGGCTAATTGCCTACAGCCTATCCACCTGAGCAGTTACAAAGTCTCAAGCAATCTTGCCATCGCCAAACACAATTTCGGCCATCTTTTCTAAATCACCTTCCCCCCGGACATCGTGGGAAAAGAGGGGCACTTTTGCGACGCTATAGCCGGGAAACCTTGAGTGAATCCGCTTGATATATCCCTGCTGCTCCGTCCTTCTGGAGAAACAAAAATCACAATCTGTATGGGGAACGACCATGTTGATTGCAATATGATCACACGGGATTTTTGCATTCTTCAGCGCATCTATAAGCCGTTCCAACTCAAGGAAGCCCATGGCCTCGGGGATTGTGACTGCGATAAAAGCCGTTCTTTTGGCATCCACTAATGCCTCCTGAATCCTCCTGACATTCCTGGAAAGGGCCAAGGCCTTTTCAGCCACCCCGGTCAGCCTTACCATTCCTCTATATTTCAACAACAACCTGAAAAATGCCTTCAACCATTCCCTGACCATATCTGGGAGTTCTAAAAAGCGGAGAAGGTGACCGGTGGGCGAAGTATCCAGGAGAAAGAGATCAAATTTTCCTTCCTCTTTCAGGTCCATGATTTTATCCAGCGCCATGATCTCGTCAAGACCAGGGGGCGCAAGGGTGAGGAGTCCTGTCATCACCTCACGGTCGAATTTTATATCAACACCGCCGCCCATAAATTTGTCAAACATTTCTTCTATGTCTTTCTTGAACTCATCTTTAAACTCTTCGAGTAACTTATCCGCATCAATCTCAAGAGCAAAAAGATTGGTCATTGGACATTGGTCATTGGTCATTGGTTGTTGGTCACTGTCCCCTGACCCCTGCCCACTGACCACTGACCACTGTATGGATGTGATCTTATCCCCAATGGTTAACTTAAAGGAATCGGACAATGAATGGGCAGGGTCTGTGGAGAAGACAAGAACCTTTTTCCCAGGATTGCGCTTTGCCAAATGAAGGGCAGTGGCAGAAGCAAGGGAGGTCTTACCCACTCCCCCTTTGCCGCCAAATAGAATAAATTCCAGACCGGGATTGATGTCCAAATAGCCCTGAGGTTCTTCATCCGCATGAATGGTTTTCCGGGGACTCGAAGGCATGGGCATACCCAAAAGATAATCGGCGAGTTCTGTCAGCCCTTGGACCGAGCGGATCTCATTGGGAAATAGGGGAACCCTGATCAAATCATATTTGGAAAAGGCAACCTTGATTTCTGTTAAGGGCTGTTCCTGATCTTTTCTTCTGGATCTGCAAAACAGGCACCCCTCCGTTTCAGCCACACGGTTTACAACAACTTCCCTCACCGGAACATGGATCTTCTCTAAAGAGCTGATCAATCTTTCTGTTTCATAAATGCTCATCGGTTCAGGAATCATGACAGGCACAAACCTGGTTATCTGCCCGTCCGAGAGCCGGGTTGTCTGCCCGTCCGAGAGCAACTTTTTAACTCTCTCAATATCCGAGGAGAGTTTATCGAGAAAAATATCGCACTCATCTTTCACATACCTCTTTTCTGTAAAATGAGTGCTCATGTAACGGTGCTTTTGCTGCATTAACTCCATTAACTCAATCCATTTCAGCATCTGTTCGGGAAGGCTGAGCATCCTGATCGTGTGCCCGGTAGGAGCGGTATCCACTATCAGGATGTCATAGCTTCCATCTTCTAAGATATTGGCCATCTCGATAATGGCCATGACCTCATCCATGCCCGGGAGTGAAAGGTCGAAAAATTCGGCAATGTCCTGCCTGTCGAAATAGGTTCCCCTATCTGCCAGTTTTTTGATTACGACCTCATTCTTCTGTTTGAACTCGTCTGCCAACCTTTTTGCATCTAGCTCGCGGGCGTATAGATTGGTCACTAGACTTTGATCATTAGTCACTGGGCATTGGTCATTAGTCATTGGTTCTTGGTCACTAACTACTGACCACTGACCACTGACCCCTGACCACTGTATCGGCGTAGCGTGGTCACCTAGCTCAATTCCAAAACTATCGCCTAAAGAATGGGCCGGGTCGGTAGATATAACCAACACCTTCTTGTCGTTGGGACGAAACCGGGCCAGTTGAACGGCAGCGGCAGCAGCCATGGTGGTCTTGCCCACTCCGCCCTTTCCGCCAAAAAGGATCAATCGCAGATATTTGTTTTGAAAATATTCGGGGACGTTATTAGTCATTGGACTTTGGACAATCTTATTTCCAACAGATTGTTTTTCACGGAGATTTCATGATTCTCCAGGGTTATTTCTGCCGGAAGTCGAAGGGGTTCCCTCAGGGAGGCACCGATCTTATGGGATCTGACTGTAAGCCGGTCTTTATGGACATCCAGTCTTAAATCCGATGCCTCCACTCCTCTCACTTCCATAATGACCTGTATGTAGCGGCCTTCATCGAATATATCCAATAGCCGGTCTTCGCGATGTACCAGCCTTTCCTGGTGCCCTATCATCCACCAGCTAAACGAGACTGTCTCACCGGTTTGCGAGTCTGCTCTCGACCGCTCAAAGGATAGAATTGGGCAGTCAATCACTTTTTCTGAAATGGGATTGATGATTTCCCGGATCTTTAAAAGGACATACATATGGTTTGGGGCATTGATGAGTTCGGCTAACCGGTTGATCTTGGCGTGACGTTTCTCCCAAAGGTACCACAGAATATCCTGACTATCCGAGTCTAATTGAGCTGCAATCTTTTCAATAGTCTCTTGATCGATGCGCAACAGGGAGAGTTGGTAGATTCTTTTTCTCCATTTTTCAATATCGTTTGCTAAAAACCAGACCCTGTTTCTCCCTAAGCCCTTTTCCGTTTCATAAGACAGGCATAGACATTGTTTTGTCCTTATAATAAAGACGGTCTTCTCTACTGCTAAATCCCTGACCCGGCTCAATGCAATCTCAAATCTAACCGTTCTTCCCATGAAGATTACAAACCTTTGGTTGGTCAGAAAGCCATGGGCTATCTTCCACACAAAGGCACGATTATGTTTATATCCTCCCTGGCTTTGTAAGATTATGTACTCACTATCTTGAAGCGGAGGGATAGCGGTTTTTCGATAAGGAATGTTGGTTTTTGTAGAACTAATTCGCATAGCTAAAGTTGGCTCCGTTTGATTCCGCAATACAAAATTGGTGTATCTGTTCCTCAAGCTTAAACCCTTTTTCGTAAAAGAGCTTTAAACAAGCATCTACCACCTCAGGATCATAAAGGGCGCCTTTGTTTTTTGAGATTTCCTCTAATGCCTTATCTATGCCGAGAGCTGCTCGATAAGGTCGGTGAGAGGCCATAGCCTCAACCACATCGGCCACAGCAAGCACTCTCGCTTCAAGAACGATGGCATCGCCTGAAAGTCCGTCGGGGTATCCTGAACCGTCCAGCCTTTCGTGGTGTTGAAGCACGATTTTAGCAATCGGCCAGGGGAAGTCTACGGTCTTCAATATATTGTAGCCGGCTGTGGAGTGCTCCTTAATCATGTTGAACTCGATTTGGGTTAACCGGCCAGGCTTAGTTAGAATTTCAGCAGGTACATATATCTTGCCCAGATCGTGAACAAGCCCGGACATATGTACTGCCGGCCTTCGGTCTTCTGAAATGCCCATCTCTTTTGCTATGTTGTCGGCAAGATGAGCCACCCGGAGCTGATGACCGGCAGTATACGGATCCCTCATCTCGGACATCAATACCATGGCTTGTATCGTTGCTTTCATGGCATTTAACATCCTCTCTACATTTTGTTTGCGCTCCTCCTCCATCTGCTTACGCTCCGTGATGTCAATAATGGCAGTTCTGGAATGGTTTATGTTCCCATCCTTCTCTGGCACGGCCATGCTTATCACTTGAGCATGGAACTGGGTGCCATCCGCTTTCAGCATCTTTAGGTCACAGTTGCCTTTGATGCCGGTTTTGAGCACTTCTCTGTAGTGGAAGTAGAACGCATCCTGAGAATCCGGCGAAATAGACGAAGTGAATTGAGTCCCTACCAATCCATGTTTTTCACTCCCCAGTAGCTCACTGCCGGCAAGATTCACATCTACGATAAGACTATTGTGGTCAAGAGTGAAATACCCGGTTGGTGCGAAATCATATAGATTCAGATACTTATCCCGTGCCTCCTGCAGTTCAAGTTGAACGCGGCGAAGCTCTGCATTCTGCATTTCCAGTTCAATCCGGTGTACGTTAAGCTCGTAGATTAGCTTCTGAATATCAGCAGGCACCATGGTTCG
>WOUX01000249.1 GCA_009773075.1 bacterium
AATTTTCTACATTACGCTCGCTAAGAAGGGTCCCCCAAGAAATCTATGAATTCGCTCTCAGGGGCACTTCTTCAAAGCTCTCAACTTGCAAATAGGATAGAACCCATTTCCGATTCACGAAAATAGAGAGGGGGTGGAAGTTTAGCTCAAAAGGGAATTTCCAACCGTGTTTAAATACCAAATAGGATGGGGTCGTAAAAAGTCAAAAATCAGACGTCATAGTAAAAAGCTCCAGATGCAAGGCGCGCAAATCCGAAGGAATGAGGCGTACTTACCTGTGAGCTGCAATGACTGAGGATGCAGCGGAACGCCGCAGCTGGACTCTTTACAAAGTCGTCAAAGAGAAAAGGAGGGTTTAAGGTGAATGTAGTCGTATGTGTAAAGCAAGTTCCGGATACCGAATCGGCAATAAAGGTTAAACCAGACGGTTCAGATATCATTAAAGATGATCTGAAGTATGTTATGAATCCCTACGATGAATATGGTATAGAAGAGGCATTACGGATTAAGGAAAAATTCGGCGGGGTGGTTACCATTCTGTGTATGGGGCCAGGAAGGGCTGTAGAAACCATAAGGACAGGCCTGGCTATGGGAGCAGACCAGGCAGTGCAACTTGATGACCCTGCTTTCGAAGGAGGCGATGCTTTTGCTACTGCTAAGGCATTGGCTGAGGCATTGAAGGGCATAGAATATGGTCTGATCTTCTGCGGTAAACAGGCTATTGATGATGATCTGTCACAGGTGGGTGCATCCCTGGCAGAATTATTAAAGCTCCCCCAGGTCTCATTAATCCAGAAACTGGAGATTGCAGATGATAAAAAATCCGCAACGGTACACCGTCAGGTGGAGGGAGGAATTGAGATACTGAAGGTATCTTTACCGGCGGTTTTGACAACACAGAAGGGTCTTAATGAACCAAGATATGCCTCATTACCCGGAATAATGAAGGCCAAAAAGAAGCCCCTTGATGTAAAAAACCTTGCAGCATTGGGGTTGAGTTCAGACAGTGTGGGTTGTGCCGGCTCAAAGTCGCTAATAACAAAGTATACTCCTCCTCCTCCGCGTGCCGCTGGGAAAATTATAGAAGGAGAAGGACCACAGGAAACTGTACCCAAACTGGTTAAGCTTCTAAGAGAAGAAGCAAAGATGATTTAAGGAGGGAGGGGTAATAATGGCTAATAGTGTATGGGTATTTGCAGAAGTTAAAGATGGTAAGATAAAAAAGGTTACATTCGAGATGTTGAGTGAGGGCAAGAAGATGGCCGAGAAACTGGGGGGGGATCTTTCGGCGGTACTCCTGGGCCAAAATGTAGGGTCTCTGGCGGAACAACTCGGTCACTATGGTGCTGACAAGGTATATCTGGCTGAACACGAGGCATTAAAGGACTATACAACCGATGCCTATAGTAAGGTAATCGCTGAATTGATAAAGGCAAATGAGCCGTCTATAGTCCTTTATGGTGCTACGGTTTTAGGTAAAGACCTCTCTCCGCGGGTTGCTGCCCGTGTCGAGGCTGGACTTGCAACAGACTGTACAGGGATAGGTCTGGATAACAGTGGTAAGCTTACCGCAACAAGACCGATGTTTGCTGGAAAGGCATATGCCGACATATCCTTCTCCGATAGCAAACCAAATATGGCATCTATAAGACCAAATGCCTTGCCCGTCAGTCCGCCGGATGAATCGAAGAAGGCAGAGGTGATAAAGGTAGATGTAAATATTAATCCTGACGATATCCGAACCACCATCCAGGAGTTTATAAAGACTGCCGGTGAAAGACCTGACCTTACCGAAGCAGAGATTATCGTTTCAGGCGGCAGGGGGATGAAAGGACCGGAAAACTTCAAGATGTTAGAAGAGTTAGCCGATGTTCTGGGAGCAACTGTGGGGGCTTCCAGGGCTGCTGTTGATGCCGGATGGAGAAATGTATCGGACCAGGTAGGACAAACCGGTAAAGTCGTTTCCCCAAACCTCTATATAGCCTGCGGTATCTCCGGAGCCATCCAGCATCTGGCAGGTATGAGTACATCTAAGTACATAGTTGCCATAAATAAAGATTCAGAGGCCCCCATCTTCCAGAAGGCTGATTATGGCATAGTTGACGACCTGTTTAAAGTGTTGCCTGTCCTTACAGAAGAGTTGAAGAAATTAAAGGCCGAAGGTTAGAAGGATGGAGTGTTTGGGGTCTGACCCGACATTTTCAAACGGTTCACCGTTCACTGTTGAACCGTGAACTCTGAACTGAACTATGCTACGGGTCTGCGTGCAACGCACAGGCAGGCGGGTCTGACCCCAAATCCACTCAAAAGGAGGTTTACATGAATGTAGCCGGTTATACAATCATGGGTATTCCAAATTTTGTTCTATTGGCTATTGTGATAATAGCAGCTCTGGTATTTTTTGTAAACAGGGTTAAGTATCTATATATTATCCTCCGCCTTGGGAAAGAAGACAACAGATTCAAAGAGATAGGCAAAAGGATAAAAATCACTCTAAAAAGGATCCTTTTACAGATATGTGTTCTAAAAGACGTCAGTGCCAAGGATTTGGCCGGTCTCGGTCATGCTATGATATTCTATGGATTCCTTTGTTTCGCATTCAGTTATATATTCATGTTCGGTAGAGGCTTTATCCCCGGTCTTTCCTTTCATGTGCTGGGGGCTTCTTTTGCCAGTTATTTCCCATTGATCCTGGATATAGCCGCATTAATGGTTATGATTGCAATTGTCTGGGCATTACTGAGAAGATACGTGGTAAGACCTCCAAGGTTAGAGACTACTCGGGAGGCGGCAGTTATATTGGGCATAATATTTTTCTTGATGGTCTTCCATTTCCTCATGGAGG